>NZ_JBEYVC010000124.1:0-30809 GCF_040643855.1 Streptomyces sp. NPDC047072
GGTGGTCGATCCCGCGGGGCGGGTCCATGACCTCGACAACGTGTACGTCGTGGACGGCGGTTACTTCCCCTACGCAGGCGGGGTCAACCCCAGGGACACCGCGGGCGGGTTCCGGTGCGGGTGGCCTGGCGCCGGGGGCGGCCTGGCGGCCGGCCGGTGCCGGGCTGCGGCGCGGCTGTGCGGCCACACCGTTCTGGACGTCCATCACGGCGTGCGCGACGAGACCGCCCATCGGGTCGTGCCTGATCAGGTCCCGCAGCCGGGAGCGCGAGGAGCGGCCCTCGTTGCCCGGATACAGGTGCTTGCCGAGGCCGACCGCGTGCGCGAGGGCCGCGAGTGCCGCGGTCCGCGGGTCCGGCGGTACGCCGGTGCGGATCGCGGAGTCCAGTCGGGACCTGATCTCCCGGCTGATCTCGTTGTCCGTCGCCTGATAGCGGGTCGTCGGCAGCACTCCGCACATCTGTCCCGCCACGGCATGCACCATGCCGCACCGCTCCAGATGCGAGAGGTAGGTCTGGCGGAGGCCAAGGCGTGGCCCGCCGATCCAGTTCACTGCCCGCACGGGAGCGCCACGCCTTCGCAGCAACTCCAACGCGCAGTCCAAAGTCGGATCTCCAGTCGGCCGTGGCACGACCACGGCGATACGATCCCCGTCAGGGGCTATCCGTCCGGCCAGCGCGAGCTCCACTAGCTGCGCTCCGGCCAGACCGAGGTCGAGCGACTGCGGCTGCGCGGTGGTACCCGTGGTCGGGTCCAACGCCAGCAGCAGAAGCTCCTCCGGAAGTGTTCTGCGGCTCCTGCCCATCCATGCCTCCCCGCGTGGATGTACGACAGGGTGACCCCTCTCACATTGGTCTGTCGAGGGTGCGTGACCTGTTTGTAGTGGAACCGGTAGGTATGTCGTTCTCGTCTCCTGCCTCGGGCAGGCCCGCACACAGGACACTGGTACATGGTTCGGACAGCGCGGTGTGGCGGGGGCCCGGGCGCGATCCACGGTTTCACGATTCGGCGGACGCACGGTGGGGATGCCGTGCGGCACATGGAGGAGGCATCGGTGGCGGGCGAGTCCCCCGACAGGTCGAAGCAGCGCGAGTCGTCGGCAGAACCGACGTCGGGGAGCGCGGGTGCGGTTCCGGTTCCGGAGACGGGCGGCGCGGTACGCGACCCGCGCCTGTCGGTCGCCCGCGAATCGGTGACCCTCGGCGGCGTCGACACGGCCACGAGGATCTTTTCGGTACGGGAGCTGCCGCGGGACGGCGGGGGGCCCTCCGGGGAGCCGACGGGTGCGGTGCCGGGCCCGGGAGGGGCTTCAGGGGGCGCGGAAGGGGCTCTGAGGGCCGGGGAGAGCGCGACGGAGGCTCCGGAGGCCGGGGAGGCCGACGAGGGGGGCTCGCGGGCCACGGGCGGCGAGAGCCGGGCCTCGGTGCCGGAGGACGCCTCTGGGGACGCCGCGGGTGAGGAGTCCGGGGCGGGCGTGGAAGCGCCTTCGGAGGCTGGCGGCACCGCGGAGGGGGGCACTTCGGGGGCCGAGGACGACTCTGAGGTCGAGGGCGGCGACAGCTCGTCCACGGCGCCAGAGGACGACGCCGCGGGCGAGGAGCCCGAGGAGAGCGCGCCGGCCGCCCCGGAGGCCGAGGACACCGCTGAGGAGGACTCGGGGGCCGAGGACGGCGAGAGCCGGTCTGTGGTGCCGGAAGGCGCCTCTGTGGACGCCGCGGGCGAGGAGCCCGAGGAGAGCGCCTCCGGTGACTCGGCCGCGGGCGGAGACGCCGGCACCGAGGGGGCCGCGGAGGACGCCGGGGGTGACAAGAGCGAGGGTTCCGAGGAGAGCGCGTCCAGTGACTCGGAGGCCGCGAGCGGAGACGCCGACGCCGAAGGGGTCGCGGAGGACGCCGGGGGCGACGAGAGCGAGGGTTCCGAGGAGAGCGCGTCCGGTGACTCGGAGGCCGCGGGCGGAGACGCCGGCGCCGAGGGGGGCGGCGGGAGTGACGCGCCGGGCGCGGAGGCTGCGGGCGGCGCCGAGAGCCCCGTAACCGATCCGGAGAACCCTGCGGAGACCTCCGACGACTCCCCGGAGCGCGACGAGCCCACCGCGTCCGGTGACTCCCGGCTGCGCAACGCGGTCGCGGCGTGGGTGGCGTCGGCGGACGAGAAGCCGACAGAGCCGGAGGCGGAGGGCGACCCTGAGCCCGAGTCGGCGACCGCGGCGGAGCCGGCCGCAGACACCGACGGTGAGTCCGACTCCCCAGGGGCGCGGGGAACTGCGCGACCGGCCCCCACCGACCCGCAGCCGACCGACAAGCCCGTCGATCAGCCCACCGCCGTCTTCAAGGCCGTACGCCCGCCCGTCGACCAGCCCACCACCATGCTGAAGCTGGGGAAGGCCGAGCCCGAGGCCAAATCCGAGCCCGAGGCCCCTGCCGAGCGCACCAGCAAGTTCGTCGCCCTCAAGCCGCTCGACGAACCCCGCGCCGCCCATGCCACCCCGCCGAAGGCGAAGGCGGACGTCACCGCCGCCGTCCCCCAGGTCGGGCCCGAGCGCACCACCCAGCAGCCGCTCCCACCGAAGCCCCCGCTGGACCTCCTGGCCGAGCTGACGAACACTCCCCCACCCCCGCCCAGCCCCTTCCGCACCCTCGCCCGCCGGATCAAGATCTGGACCCCCCTGGTCCTCCTCCTGGTGATCGTCTTTGCGGTCGTACAGGCACTCCGCCCCCTCCCGTCCCCGAAGCTCGCCCTCACCGCCGAGGAGACCTACACCTTCGACGGCGCCAAGGCCACGCTCCCCTGGCCGAGCCAGGGCCAGGGCTGGATGGACGTCAACGGCATCGGCACGATGGGGAACTTCGGCAAGCAGACCCCCGTAGGGATCGGCTCGGTCGCGAAGGCGATGACCGCGTACATCGTCCTCAAGGACCACCCCCTGAAGTCCGGCGAGGAGGGCCCGAAGATCACCGTGGACGCCCTCGCGGCGAAGGAGGGCGGTTACAACGAGGAGGGCGAGTCCACACTCAGCACCGTCAAGACCGGCGACGTCCTCACCGAACGCCAGGCGATCACCGCGATCATGATCCCGTCGGCGAACAACATCGCCCGTCTGCTGGCCCGTTGGGACGCCGGTTCCGAGGCGGCCTTCATCAAGAAGATGAACGCCACCGCCAAGGAACTCGGGATGACGAACACGACGTACACCGACGCCTCGGGCCTGAAGGAGACCACCGTCTCCACCGCCGAGGACCAGGTGAAGCTCGGAAACGAGCTGGTCAGGATGGATGCCCTGATGGAGATCACGTCCATGGGCCAGTGGACCGACCCGTCCGGGAAGAAGTGGTACAACTACAACTATCTCGTCCCCTACAACGGCGCGATCGGCATCAAGACCGGCACCACCACCGCGGCCGGCGGCAATCTCCTCTTCGCCGCCCGCAAGGAGGTCGGCGGTGAGACGGTGACCGTCGTGGGCGCGATCCTCGGCCAGCACAAGTCGCCGATCATCCAGACCGTCAACGACGTCAGCAAGACCGCGATGCTCGCGGCGCAGGACGCCCTGAAGTCGGCGAAGATCCTCAAGAAGGGCGACGTCGTCGGCTACGTGGACGACGGCCTCGGCGACCACACCCCCGTCGTGCTCACCAAGGACGTCACCGCCGTCGGCTGGGCCGGCATGAAGGTGAAGCTGGCGCTCACCGCCGACGACGTACCGCACTCCGCGAAGGCCGGCACCAAGGTCGGCACGCTGACCGTCGGCGACGAGGAGAACGGCGCGGTCAAGGTCCCGGTCACCCTCCAGAAGGACCTGACCGAACCGGGCCTCACCGCCAAGCTGAAGCGTCTCGGCTGACCTGGGCGCCTCGGATGCCCCCGCGCACCCCGCCGTCCGGACCCGCCCGGGTTCCGGTCGGCGGGGTGCGTGCTAGCGTCACGAAACGGGGCAGGTCGTCGATCGGGGAGGCGGCCGAGGACAGCGCACGAGAACAGAAGACGGGACACCACGGGGAGTGCCTTCAGGTGGCCACAGCGGAGCCGACACGCGCCGACGAGACCGACCCGGGCCCGGACACCGGCCCGCGAATACGCGTGCCCGCGGGGCCTGAGGAGCCGCAGACGCCTGAGGAGCCGGAGCGGCCTGCGGAGCCGAAGGCGCCTGAGGCTCCCGGCGAGCAGGGCTTCGAAGGGGGCTTCAGGGGCAGATCCAGGACCGCCTTCCTCGCCCTGCGCGAGCGGCTCCTCAAACACCCCGTCCTCTCCGTCACCGCCCTCTCCGGCATCCTCCACATCGTCTGGTTCTTCACGTTCGCGAACAGCGGTGGCGACCTCGCGGCGCAGGACGCGTGGGCCGAGTTCGTCGGCCGCCACCCGGACTCCGCGTACAACCTCGCCTGGTACGGCGGTATGCACCCGGTGTCGTACAGCATCGTCTCGCCGTACCTGATGTCCGTCCTCGGTGTCCGTACGACGATGATGCTGGCCGGGACCGTCTCGGCCGGGCTGCTCACCCTGATCCTCCTGCGCAGCCGGTCGGTGAAGAACCCGCTGTGGGCCGCGCTCGCGGGCGTGTACGCCTTCCTGTGCAACGCGGCCTCGGGCCGGGTCACCTTCGGCCTCGGCACGATGTTCGCGCTCGGCGCGGTCGCCGTCGTCTTCTGCTGGCCGCACCGCTGGCGCTACAAGCGCTGGGCCAAGGCCGCCTGCGCCGCCCCGCTGGCCGCGCTCGCGACGATGGCCTCGCCGGTCGCCGGCCTGTTCGTGGGCCTGGTGGCGGCGGCGCTCTTCCTCCAGAAGCGGCGACCGGGCGCGTGGGCGCTGGGCCTCGCGCCCACCGCGGTCGTCGCGCTGTCCGCGTGGCTCTTCCCGTTCTCCGGCACCCAGCCGATGAGGATCGCCTCGGTGATCCTGCCGCTGGCGTACGGCCTGATCGTGTTCTTCCTCGTGCCGCGCGAGTGGAAGACGGTCCGGATCACCGCCGCGGTGTACTCGCTCGGCGTCGTGCTGGTCTGGCTGGTCAACTCGCAGATCGGCTCCAACATCTCGCGGCTGCCGATGCTGTTCGCGGGGGTGGCGCTGGTGGCCGCCCTGCCGTTCACCCGGCCGCGCTCGCGCAAGTGGTACGCGATCGTCGTGACCTTCGTCGGCCTGTGCACCTGGATCGGCTTCAAGTCGGTCGACGACGTCGTCCATACGACGCCCACGGCGTCCTGGGCACGGGAGTTGGCCCCGCTCGTCAACGAACTCCAGGAGGTCGGCGCCGAGAAGGGCCGCGTCGAGGTCGTCCCGGCCGCCTCCCACCGCGAGGCGTCCGCGCTCGCGCCGTACGTCAACCTCGCGCGCGGCTGGAACCGCCAGGCCGACATGGAGCGCAACCCGCTCTTCTACGACGACACGCTCAACTCCGCCAACTACCACGAGTGGCTTCAGCGTTGGGCCGTGCACTTCGTGGTCGTACCGAAGGACGAGCCGGACGGCGACGGCGGGGAGCGCGAACGCGAACTGGTCCAGCGCGGGATGCCGTACCTCAAGCAGATCTGGGGCGACGCGAACTGGCAGCTGTTCCAGGTGACCGACCCGGCGTCGCTGGCCTCGCCGAACACGGTCGTCGAGCGGGCCGCGCAGGGCGAGATGACCATGCGCGTCCAGAAGGCCGGCCGCATCCTCATCCGGATCCCCTACTCGCCCTGGCTCTCGATCGTCGACGAGAACGGCAAGAAGCTCCAAGCTCCGCAGGAGACCGAGGCATCCAAGAACCGGGCCGAGGACGAGCCGAAGACGTACGACAACGTCAACGGCTGCCTCATGGAAACCCCGGAGGACGCGGACGGCGACAAGTGGACCATGCTCCTGGCCCCGAAGGCGGGGACGTATCGGTTGGCAGCGCCTTATACAGTGCCGCGGGGGACGCCTTGTCCGGACGAGTTGAAGTGACGCAGGGGGAGACAATCATGTTCGGTGAACGCGCGGTGTCGTGGCGCACTGTCTGGGACGAGTTGTTTCCCGACCCAGAGGCATTCGACGGTCCGCACGACGACAACGCGGCAGCCGAAATGAACCGACTGCGTGGACTCGTGATGGCCCAGGCGTCAGAGACGGAGACCGTTCTCGGAATGATCCTCGGCCGCCTTGTGCCTTCAGCCCGCACAGAGAAGCCTGCGGGAGCACTTCTCAGAGACGTGAGGACACAGCTCTCCTCCCAGACCGGCGCTGCCTGGGCAGATGCCCTGGACTTGATCGACAAGGCCATCAAGCGCAGAAACCATGTTGTCCACAACGCGGTCGTCATTGGCTCGTCTTGGCGGGAATACGCGACTGGCGACGGTGGAGACTGGATTCCCGTCATCAGCTTCATGGGCGACGAGGAATACTCGGAGACAGAACTCCTCGACGACCTCACGCTGCAGCACGAAGCGACGGCCGCAGCGGTCCGCGTGCTGCATTCTCTGAGCTGACATCAGCGGAGTTGGTCGACGTACTTGTCCGTGCCCGGGATTGTCGGGATGAAGGGTGCGAGGAGTTCGGTTCGGCCTGGGGCGTCTGCGGGCGTTTCTGTGAAGTACGGGTCCCAGCAGTCGCGTGGGTCTGTCTCCAGGAACCAGAGCAGGGTCAGGCGGGTGTCGACTCCCTCCACCTGTTTCACGTAGGTCATGCGGTCGCCCGGGAGTGGGGTCGGGCGGAAGATGGTGACCATGGCCGCCGGGGAGCCCGCCAGGCGTTTCGGGAAGTCGCGGGAGACGAGTCGCTCCAGCAACTCCGCCCGACCGGACGGGGATTCCGCGTCGATGACCTGCAACACCAGGCCCGCGTACGGGTGGTCGAGGGCGTGGAAGTCCCTCGGGCCCGCCGCGCCGTCGCGGTACACCGTCGCCTCGTGGTCCTGGAAGGCCGTGAAGACGTGGGTGCGGTCGCGGTAGACGCGGGCGTCGCGGTTGAGGCGTTTGTTGATGGCGACCGTCCAGCGCATGTGGTCGTCGTAGCGGCCCTCGGTGACCCAGTAGACCGTGAGGTAGCAGCCGGCCGTCACCGGCTGGGCCACCACCGACTTCTCGGGGACGCGCAGGAGTTGGAGGTCGCGGGTGGCGACCCAGCGGCGGCCGGAGTACATCCAGGGCATGGCCATCGCGCCCGCGTAGAAGTGGTCGTCCTCGTACCAGCGGTTGTACGCGTACTCGTGCCCCGGGTGCGGTTCGACCATGGTGATCAGCGCGTGTCCGGGGCGGACTCCGTAGGGTCCTACGGCGGCCAGCTCGGCGTACGTCTCGCTGCGGGTCTCTTCTGACATGGGACCTTCCCTCCTCCAGCGCTCGCCCATACTCTGACGCTCCGTCAGATATTGCGCCAGAGCGAGGAGACCTCCGGTATGTCACTTCTCTCCGGGAAGACCGTCGTCGTGTCGGGAGTCGGTGCGGGGCTCGGGCATCAGGTCGCCGCTGCCGTCGTGCGGGAGGGCGGGAACGCGGTGCTCGGGGCGCGTACCGAGGCGAATCTCGCGAAGAGTGCCGCCGAGATCGATCCGGACGGGGCGCACACCGCGTACCGGGCGACGGACATCACCGACGAGCAACAGTGCGGCGCGCTCGCGGAGTTGGCCGTGGAGCGGTTCGGGCGGCTGGACGCCGTCGTCCATGTGGCCGCCTGGGACAGCTACTTCGGCGGCCTGGAGGACGCGGACTTCGCGACCTGGCAGTCGGTCATCGACGTGAACCTGTTCGGCTCGTTGCGGATGACCCGGGCCTGTCTGCCGGGGCTGAAGGAGCGGGGCGGTGCCGTCGTGTTCATCGGGACGCAGTCGTCCGTCGCCGCTCCCTCGCAGGTGCGGCAGGCCGCGTACGCCGCTTCCAAGGGGGCGTTGACCAGCGCGATGTATTCGCTGGCGCGGGAGCTCGGGCCGCGGCGGATCCGGGTCAACACCGTGCTGCCGGGCTGGATGTGGGGGCCGCCGGTGCAGGCGTACGTGCAGTTCACCGCGCAGACGGAGGGGGTCCCGGAGGCCGGGGTGCTTGAAAGGCTCACCTCCCGTATGGCGCTGCCCGATCTCGCCACCGACGGGGACGTAGCGGACGCAGCGGTGTTCCTGACCTCGGAACGGGCACGATCGATCACGGGACAGTCGTTGCTGGTCAACGCCGGGGAGCTGATGCGATGAGTTCACATAGCTGAACAAGAACCATCATCCCGAATACTTTTACCTCCCTTTGACCTTACGGCGACTTGTCGTGTCCACGCGACACCGCACACGATGAGCGCCGTGCTGACCCCTGGGAGGCGTACATGAACGGGCTCGACTGGGCCGTGCTCATCGGCTACTTCGGCGTCATGGTCGCGATCGGCGTCTGGTCGCACAAACGTGTCGACGACGTCAGCGACTTCTTCACGGCCGGCGGCAAGATGCCCTGGTGGCTCTCGGGCATCTCACACCACATGTCGGGCTACAGCGCGGTGATGTTCACCGGGTACGCGGGCATCGCCTACACCTACGGCGTGACCTCGTTCGTCACCTGGTCCTTCCCCATCGCGCTCGGGATCGCCATCGGCTCCAAGCTGTTCGCGCCGCGCATCAACCGGCTGCGGTCCCGGCTGCACGTGGCCTCCCCGCTGGAGTACCTGAAGAACCGCTACGACCTGAAGACCCAGCAGGCGCTGGCCTGGTCGGGGATGCTGCTGAAGATCGTGGACGTGGGCGCCAAGTGGGCCGCGATCGCGACCCTGTTGTCGGTCTTCACCGGTATCTCGCTCAACCAGGGCATCCTCATCACCGGCGCGATCACCGCCGTGTACTGCACCATCGGCGGGCTGTGGGCCGACGCGCTCACGGAGTTGGGGCAGTTCGTCATCCAACTCCTCGCCGGTGTCGCGATGTTCATCGCGGTGGTCCTCAAGCTCAACGACAAGGGCATCGGGTTCTTCGGCGCCTGGGACGAGCCCGAACTCCAGGGCCACGGCGAGCCGTTGGTCGGGCCGTACGGGACGGTCTTCCTGCTCGCCTTCCTCTTCATCAAGCTCTTCGAGTACAACGGCGGCATGCTCAACCAGGCCCAGCGGTACATGGCCACGGCGAGCGCGAAGGAGGCCGAGCGGTCCGCGCGGCTGTCGGCGGTGCTGTGGCTGGTGTGGCCGGTCGTGCTGTTCTTCCCGATGTGGATGTCGCCGCTGCTGGTCACGGCGCAGAAGCCGGACGGCTCCGACTCCTACGGCCTGATGACCGAACAGCTGCTGCCGCACGGGCTGTTGGGCCTGGTGATCGTCGGCTTCTTCTCGCACACCATGGCGATGTGCTCCTCCGACGCGAACGCGATCGCGGCGGTGTTCACGCGGGACTGCGCGCCGGTGGTGTGGCGGCGGGCGCGCACCTGGACGCAGGGGCAGGGCCTTCGGGTCGCCCGGATCACGACCGTGGTCTTCCTCGGTCTGTCCATGGCGGCGGCCACGCAGGTCAACTCCCCCACGTTCAAGGACATCATCACCGTCGTCATCAAGTGGGTCGCCGGTCTGATGGGCCCGATGGCGATCCCGATGATGCTCGGCCTGCTCCGCCCCTTCCGCCGCTCCGGCCCGACCGCGGCGCTCACCAGCTGGTCGATGGGCCTGTTCGCCTTCTACCTGGTCAACTACCCGATCGACGAACGGGTTTCGGGCGGTGTCCCGCTCCAGTACCAGGTCTCGATCCCCCTCGCGGTCTCCCTGGTCCTCTACATCCTCATCGGCTTCATCAAGCCGGAGGACACCCCGGAACGCCTGGCGATCATCGAGAAGATCAACACGGACGGCGACGGAGCAGCGGCGGAGGCGATCCCGACACCGCGGGACGGGGACACCGTAGGCACTGCAGTGAAGGACTAGCAGGCCTCAGCGGGGGTATCGCGCCAGCCAGCCCGGAGACGCTCCCGCCGGGCCGTGCAGCGCGGGGCCCTGGGTCATCTCTATCGCGAAGTCGTCGGCTAGTTCCAAGAGGGTGGGGCGGCCTTCCAGTTCGGCCAGCCAGGCCGGGGGGAGGGCCGTCTCGCCGTGGAGGGCGCCGAGGAGGCCGCCGGTGAGGGCGGCGGCTGCGCCGGAGGGGCCGTCGTGGTTGACCGCGAGACACAGACCGTGCCGTACGTCCTCCCCCACCAGCGCGCAGTACACGGCGGCCGCCACCAGCCCGTCCGCGGAGCCGTCGGCGGCCAGTTCCTCGACCTTCGCCGGGGTGGGCATCCCCTGCCGTACGGCGCCCAGCGCGTGCTGGAGGGCGTCGGTCACCGGCTCGTGCCCGGGGCGCGCGGCCAGCAGGGCGAGCGCCCGCTGCACCGCGCCGTCGAGACTCTCGCCGAGGGCGAGCGCGTGCACGATCACGGCGTACGCCCCCGCCGACAGGTACGCGACCGGGTGACCGTGCGTCTGCGCCGCGCACTCCACCGCCAGTTGTACGACGAGCTGCGGCTCCCATCCGACGAGGAGCCCGAAGGGCGCGGAGCGGGCGGCCGCCTCGGGGCCCAGCTCGCTGGGGTTCTTGGGGGTCTCCAGGGTGCCCATCTTGTCGTCGCCGAAGCCGAGGAGGAGGGAGCGGGTGGGGTCGCGGCGGGCGTACAGCCACTCCTCGCGGGCCAGCCAGCCGTCCTCCTTACGGCGCTCGTCCGGCCCCCAGTCGCGCTGTGTGGCGGCCCATCTGAGGTAGGCCCGGTGCAGGTCGGTGGGCGGGTGCCAGGCGCCGGTGTCCCGTCTGACCTGGGCCCGTATCAGGCCGTCCGTGGTGAAGAGGGTGAGCTGGGTGAGGTGGGAGACGGCGCCGCGTCTGCCGTAGCCGAATCCGAGGTCGACGAGCCCCTCGGCGCCGTAGGTCTCCCGGATCTCGTCGAGCCCGAGGCCGTCGACGGGGGTGCCCAGCGCGTCCCCGACGGCCACGCCCAGCAGCGTCCCCCGCACCCGGCTCCGAAAGTCCTGCTGCTCGGCCCGCCCCCACACGGCCCCGGCTGTCACACCCACCAAGACCTCCCGTGACGTTGCCCGGACGTACGACAGCTCAGACTGTAATCGAACGGGGACGGTCGGTTCAGGGCCGGTTTGCTATGTGCGGTGTGACGGAAGTGGCCTGTTTGACCGTTTCCGGGACCGGATTCAGAGGGCGATGAGGCCCGCGCTCGTCGGACGGAAGCCGCACGCGTCGAAGTAGAACGTGCGCAGGTCGTCCTCGAAGTCGACGTGGAGCCAGTGGCAGTTCGCGGCGCGGGCACCGGTGGCGGCCGCGGCGACGAGGCCGGCGCCGATGCCGGAGTGGCGGGAGTCCGCCGCGACCACCGTGTCCAGGAGGAAGGCGTGGGTGCCGCCGTCCCAGGCCACGTTGACGAAGCCGACGAGCCGGCCGTCTTCGCCGCGTGCGCAGATCCAGCCGAGGCTGTGGCCGTGGAGCTGGGTCAGCCAGTCGGTGTTCGAGGGCGGGTGCCCGAAGGCTTCCGCGTGCAGCGCGTTGAGGTCCGCGTTGGCGACAGCGCCTCGCCACTCGTACGTGATCGTCATGCGGGTGAGCGTAGACCGGGGTGGTTCAGTGGTTCAGGAGATGGCCCGCAGGTGGTTGTGGGGTGGGTTTCGGAGGTGGTCGACAGCCTCTGCCGTGTGCGCGTCTGCGGGGAGGAGGACGAGCAACTGCTGGCCGTCGTCCGGGAGTTCGAGGGTCTCGCGGAGGAGGTGGAGTTCGGGGCCCGAGGGGTGGTTCAGGTGGAGGGGGCCGCGGGGCGGGACCACGTGGTGGTTGAGGCGGCTCGTGAAGTCGGGGCCGGCCAGCGGGGCGAGTTCCGCGGTGAACCACTGGGTGTTCTCGATGGACGGGCCGAGCCAGAGGTCGAAGGCCCGCTCGTCCGCCAGGGCGTCCCAGTCGGCGAAGAACGTCCGGGCCCGGGGGTCGGTGAAGACGTACCGCGTGACGTTGGGGGTCTCGGAGTCCAGCAGCCCGCTCTCCCGCATCACCGCCTCGAAGGCGCTGGTGCGGGCGAGGATGTCGCCGAGCCGGTTGGTGACGACCGCGATGCCGGCCGGTTCGAGGAGACGCAGGGTCTGGAGGACGGACGGCCGGACCTGTCGCCGAGGGGGCGCCGGGACGGGATGGGCCGCGCACTCGCCGCCCGTGATCTTCGCGAGTTGACTTGCTCCTCGGGCTGAAGCCCGACGATTCTGGCCTTCTCGATCGTTGCTGTACCGCTACGCGGCACGGGGTTCGGTCGGGAATCCATGGCTTCCTGTTTCTTCGCGCTGTGCCGGGATCGCTCCCGGTCTTACCGGCGCTCCGCAGGCCGATACCGCCAGTCCGGCGGCCGTCTTGATGTTGCGTGCGGCGTTGTGGTCCCGGTCGTGGACGGTGCCGCAAGCCGCACAGGTCCATTCCCTGACGCCCAGGGGTTTGGGCCCGTCCACGGAGCCGCAGGTGGAGCAGGTCTGGGATGTCGGTGTGAACCGGCCGATGGTGACCAGGGTGCGGCCGTACCGTTCCGCTTTGTATTCCAGCATGCTGAGGAACTGTGCCCATCCGGCGTCGTGCACGGACTTGGCCAGTTTCGTGCGCGCGAGTCCCTTGACCGACAGGTCCTCCACGGCGATTCCTTGGTTCTCGGAGATCAGCCTGGTGGAGAGCTGGTGGTGGAACTCGCGGCGTGCGTCAGCAACTTCGGCGTGGGCGCGGGCGACCTTGAGGCGGGCTTTGTCCCGGTTCTTGGATCCCTTCTGCTTGCGGGACAGCTCCCGCTGGGCCTTCTCCAGTTTCTTCTCCGCGCGCCGCAGGAACCGCGGGGAGTCGATCTTCGTGCCGTCGGAGAGAACGGCGAAGGTGGTGAGGCCGAGGTCGATGCCGATGGTGCGGTCGGTCTCGGGCATCCGCGCCCGGTCGGTCGCGGGGTCGGTGTCGATGACGAAGGACGCGAAGAACCTGCCCGCCGCGTCCTGGATGACGGTGACGGAGGTGGGGGTGGCGGGCAGGGTGCGGGACCATTTCACCTTCACCTGACCGATCTTCGGCAGGTTCAGACGGCCGCCGGAGGTGATGGACCAGCGGGCGTTGGCGGTGAACCGGACCGACTGCCGAGTATCCTTACGGGACTTGAACCGTGGTGCTCCCGCTTTCGGCCCCTTGCGGATGCCCTTGAGGGAGGCGAAGAAGTTGCGGTAGGCGGCCTCGGCGTCCCGCAGGGACTGCTGGAGCACCACCGCGGAAACGTCGCCCAGCCAGGACCGCTCCGTCGTCCGCTTGGCCTCGGTGATCAGCTTCTTCGACAGCTGACCTGCTGTCGGGAACGGCTGCCCGTCCCTGCGAGCGTCCTCACGGGCGCGGACCGCGTCGTTGAACACAACCCGGGCGCACCCGAACGCCCGGGCCAGCGCGGCGCGCTGACCGGCATCCGGGTAAAGCCTGAACGCGTACCGGAGCTGCATGAACATCACCCTAGGAACACGCCCTGGGACACCGACGCAGAAGATCGAAACCGATCGTGATCGTCTGCCCGTTTGATGCCCGCGCCCAAGTTCGACAGCTCACGCCCACTGGTGATCACTGTGCGCGGGTGGCGCGGACCGGGAGAGATGTGCGCGGGCGGGATGCTCCGCACCTGCACCGCAGAGACCGCACCACCCCGCTCCGCAGGGCAGGACGCCGCGACGCTCCGCATCGCACACTTGAGATTCGCTTCACACATCAGGCTGAAGCCCGATGCGCTGCGAATGAATCCCGGTAGCGCAGATGGCCGCGCTCGGCGGCGTCGAGGCTGAGCGCGTCGGCGAGCGCGTTCACCACGGCGATCGACGGGTTGCGGTCACGGCCCTGCTCGATACGGGTCAGGTACTCGACGCTGATCCCGGCCCGGGCCGCGAGGTCCGAGCGCCGCAGCCCCGGTGACCGGCGGCGGCCGCGCTCCGGCAGCCCCAGCGTCTCCGGCTGGATGCGGTCCCGCTTGGCCCGGACGAAATCCCCCAGTGGCGTCCCCATGGCGTCGAGCATAGGCCGCGCCGCCGTTGTTCCAGGAGGGCTCAGGGTGGCCCTGCGGGGGCCAGCCTGAGCCCGGTCTGGCTACCGGTCCGGCACGGTCGCAGGGTGTGGCCATGGACATCAACAAGCCCACGGGCATCGACGAGTTCACGGATCTCAACAAGGCGGATCTCAACAAGCTTGTCATCGTCGTCGGGAGCGTGCGGGAGGGCCGTTTCGGGCCGGTGGTCGCCTCCTGGGTCGCCGAACAGGCCCGGGAGCACGGCGGGTTCGACGTCGAGGTCGTCGATCTGGCCGACATCGAGATCCCGTTGGCCCTGCCCGCGGCCTCCCCCAAGTACGCCGGTGACGACTACCCCCGCCCCGCCGGGATGGCCGCGCTGACCTCCGCCCTGGAGAGCGCGGACGCGTTCCTCGTCATCACCCCCGAGTACAACCACAGTTACCCGGCCGCCCTGAAGGCCGCCATCGACTGGCACTTCACGCAGTGGACCGCAAAGCCGGTCGGCTTCGTCAGCTACGGCGGCGCGGCGGGCGGCCGCCACGCGGTCCTCCACCTCGAGAACGTCCTCACCGAACTCCACGCGGTCACCATCCGCGACGGGCTCGCCTTCCCCAACTACTTCACGGCATGGGAGAACGGCCGGCCACAGGACCCGGCGTCGGCCGGGTACGCGAAGACGCTGCTGGATCAACTGGCTTGGTGGGCGGGGGCGTTGAGGTCGGCGCGGGAGGCTGCGCCTTATCCGGCGTGAGGGCGCTTCCCTCCGTACCGTCTACGAGAAGCGGGCCCTGACCGCGTCGCGGGCCCGTGTCACCGCTGTCAGGCGCGGGGCCAGGCGGGGGCGGTCCGCGTCGGGGCTGTGGAGCAGTTCGGTGAGGGTGTCGGCGAGGTCCGCGAGGTCCTCCCAGTCCGGTTCCAGGGACAGGAGTCCGGCCAGCCGCCGGTCTCCCGCGGCCCAGTCGGCGACGGCCCAGCCGATCATGCAGCCTCCCATCATCCGCGCCCCCGGATCCCCTTCGTACCCGTCGAGTGCCCGCGCCAATTCACGCCACAGGGGTTCCGCCGCTCTGAGCCCCTTGGTCCTGCCCCCGATCAGCGCCATCTGGTACACACCGGGCATCAGGTCCCGCGCACGCACCCGCTCGGCGAAGCGCCGGGCCTGCGCCCAGCGGCCGGTGTGCCGGAGCGCCTCGGCGGACAGGAAGTCCAGGTAGCCCTCCGGCAGCTCCGTGGGTTCGACGGCCGCCAGCCGGGCCAGCGCCTCGTCCCACCGATCGCAGTACATCAGCGCCTCGACGGCCCTGCGGCGGGAGTTGTTCACGTCCTGGCCCAGGGCGACACACCGGTCCCAGTCGGCCAGCGCCTCCTCGGCCCGCCCGGTGGCCAGACGGACACCCGCCCGCTGCCCGTACGCCCACCCGTAGTCGTCGCTCGTCGCCAGCGCGCGGTCCAGACACCGCAGAGCCTCCGCATAGGCCCCCAGGTCCCGGTGACACGCCCCCAGGATGGCCAGCGCCGACGCGCTGTCGGGCTCCCTCTCCAGGACGCGGTGGAAGGCGTCGATCGCCTCCCGGTGCCGGCCCGCGATGCGGTACGCGTCACCCAGGTCGATCCCGATCCAGACGGTCTCCGGGCTCGCCGCGACCGCGCTGCGCAGGTCGGCGAGCCTGCCCTCCTGGTCGCCCAGTTCCTCCCGAAGCCGGGCGCGGTGTGCCAGCGCCCAGGCGTAGTCGGGGACCAGCTCGATCGCCCGGTCGTACGCGGCCCGCGCCTCCTCAAGGCGGTTCAGCTGTGCGAGGGCGTAGCCACGACTCGCATAGGCCGAGGCGTAGTCGGGGGCGAGCGCACAGGTCCGTCCGAGTTCCTCCGCGGCCTCCTCGTACCGGCCCGCCAGACGGTAGGCATCCCCTCGTTCGGACGCGATCCACGCGCTGTCGGGGGCGAGTTCCACCGCCCGGTCCAGATCCGCGAACGCCTCGTCGTGCCTGCCGAGCGTCCGGTACACCTCCGCCCGGTGGACCAGGGCCCACCGGTACTCCTCGTCGATCTCCAGAGCCCGGCCGAAGTCGGCGAGCGCCCCGTCGTGATCACCGAGGGCGTGCCTGGAGTAGGCCTTGTTCGCCCAGGTGACGTCGTCCGTCGGGTCGAGAACCAGCGCCCGGTCGAAGGCGGCCACCGCTTCCTCGTGCCGCCCCAGACCCTGCAGGGCCTCTCCGCGCTCCGCGATGATCCACGGGGTGTCGGGCCGCAGTTCGTCGGCGCGGTCGAGATCGGCGAGGGAGGCCGCGTGGTCCTCCAGCCAGCCGTGGGTGACACCCCGCCCGTGATAGGCCCGCGCGGACCCCGGGTCCAGCGCCACGGCACGCTCGCACTCGACGAGCGCCTGGACGTAGTCCTTCGCCTGCCGCAGCTCCCGGCCCCGTACGCTGTGCGCCTCCGCCCGTACCGGAGCGTCCAGTGCCGCCCGGTCCAGCAGCAGTCCGAGCGCCGCGAACACGGCGTGCGAGTCCTTCGAGAGCGCCCCGAGAAGCTGGTGCCCCCAGTTCCGCACCTCCTCCGCGCCGGTCTGCTCTCCCGCCTCGTACAGCGCCTGTGCGCACCCCCGGGCGGCCACCACGTCCGCGCGGCACGCCGCGACGAAGTCGGCGAGCACCTGCCCCAGCGCCGCACGGGGATTGGCGCACAGCAGGTGGTACGCCTCTTCCGTGCGCAGGTCGCGCCAGCGCTCGTCGGCCCACAGCTCGTCGGCGGCGAGCCCGTCCTCCGCCGCGGCCCGCCAGCGGCCGTAGGCCCCGGCGAGGGCCGTGTGCCGCTGTGCCCAGCGCTGCGGCGAGCGCGTGCGCTGCATCCTGAGCATCGCGGCCCGCACCACGTCGTGGTAGCGCACGCGCCCCGCCCGCTCGCTGACGAAGGGCAGGCCGCGCAGCCAGGAGTACGAGCCCGTCGCCCCGCCGTCCGCCCCGCTGTCCGTCGCCTCGCCCTCAGCCGTCGCGCCGAAGACGTCCTCGTCGAGGCGGCGCGGGAACGAACAGGCCAGGGCCACCGCACGCCGCGCGGGGTCCTGTTCCCAGCGCAGGAACCGTTCGACGGCGGTGGCGGCGGGGTCGTCCACCGCGCCCGGGTTGGCGGCGAGCGTCGTCACGAGGACCGGCAGTCCGCCGGACAGCCGCAGCACCTCGCGTACGACCTCCTCGCCCGACACCCCTTTCGCCGCGAGGAGTTGGCGTACCTCCGACTCCGTGAACGGTTCCAGGGGGATCTCCGTGACGAAGCCGGCGTAGTCGGCCCAGCGGGTGGGGTCGGGGCCGTGCTGGCCGGCCAGGGTGACGATCACGTTCGGGGGGAGGGCGCCGTGGTGGTCCGTGGTGAGGAGGTCGAGGAGCCAGGCGTCGAGGAAGGGCGCGGTGCGCTCGTAGGTGTCGAAGAAGAGGGTGATCCAGGGGACTTCGGCTGCGGCCCGGTCAAGCTCCGTGACGAAGACGGGTGTCAGGGCCTTCAGCGGTTCCAGGACCAGCTGGACGTCGTCGTCGTTGCGGAAGCGGGCGCTCAGGGCGGACCGCAACCGGTCCGTGCCGTGGGCGACTTGGGTGGGGTCGATGGCTCCGGCGAAGGCGCCCACCCCGGGCACCATGCCGAGTCCGATCAGGCCCGCCTGGGCCACGGCCATGCTGCCGGCGGAGGGCGGCGCGGAGAGACCGGAGTCGGCCTGAAGCACCGCCGACGCGGACTCCGCCTCGTGGCGGCGCTGGCGGTAGGTGGCGAGGAGTTTGTCCAGGGCCTTCAACTCGGCGCCCTGGCGGGCGAACTGCGCGCTGATCGCCGCCATCGCCTCGGGCACGCTGTTCACGGTCTCGTCCGTGGTGGCGGTGAGCGCCCCGCGCCCCACGGCGACCGCGTCCAGCTCCCGCACCAGGGACGACTTGCCGACGCCCGCCGTGCCGTGGACGTGGAAGACGAAGCTGTGGCGTTCGTCCTCCGGTGCGGTGTCGAAGTTGGCGCGGAACCGGTCGAGTTCACCGCGCCGGCCGACGAAACCGGCGCGCTTGCGGCGCTCGATCAGCTCCTGAAGCGACGGCCGTCTCGGCCCCATCGGTCACTCCCCCGTGTCCGTTCCGGTCCCTTCGGTCCAGTCTGGCAAGGAAATCGGGCCGTGGGATCCCGACGTTCGACGGAACGCGGTCCCACGGCCCGACCGGATCAGGTGCCCGTGCCCAGTCGTCTGACCGCGCTGTCGTCCAACGCCCCGCGGAACGCCTGCACTTCGTCCACGTCTCCGTGCAGGTACTCGCCCCAGCCGCCGTCCACCCGGCCCCGGCCGACCTCCAACGGGCCGGTGCTCGGCCAGCCGTTCGGGAAGGAGGCGGTCGCGGTGGTGGAGGTCTGGCCGTCGAGGTAGAGCTGCACCGTGTCGGTGGCATCGTCGTAGACCACGGCGAGCCGGTGGCCGCTGCCCTCGCCGCCGTCCGCCGCCTCGATCTGCGCCACCACCGTCTCGGGCGCGCCCTGCTCGTCGCGCTGCGGCATCACCAACTGCCAGGTGTGGTCGGCCGGTTGGTAGCGCACCTTGAACGCGTCCGTGTGCTCGCCCGCCTGGGAGAGGACGGTCATCGGGTGGGCCGGGTCGGTGTCCGCCAGGCGGACGACCACTCCGACGGTGAAGCTGTCGGACGTGTCGAGGACCGGTCCCTCCGTGGCCGCGTACCCCGTCTCGCCGTCCAGGGTCAGGTTGCCGTCTCCGACGAGCGCGTACGGGATCACCGGGCAGTCCGGGTCGAGTTCCGGGATGCACGAGTCGTCGGGGCCCCGGTGGATCGTCGCGCCGGGCCCCAGTGTCAGGGGTGCCCCGCCGTTCTGCTCGGGGCTGGCGCCGTCCGTGACCGTCTCCAGGGACCAGCGGCCGACCGACTCGGACGCGCGGAGGGCGAGTCGGGCCGCCTCGCCGGCGACCACGACCCGGTCGTGGACACGAACGTCACCCACGTCGCCCCGCCAGCGGTCGCGGTAGCCGGCGCCGCTGCGGGCCCGGCCGATCTGGAAAGCTCCGGTGGTCTCGGTGGGCGTGGCCTCCGCCTCCGTGCCGACCGCGTGGCCGTTGACGTACAGCCGGATCTTTCCGGTCTCGGCGTCGTAGACGCCCAGCAGATGCGCCCACTCGCCGGTCTCCGGGGCGCCTCCCGACACCTCGGCGCCGCCGATCTGAAAGGACCAGGCCCCGGCGTCCAGCCCCAGGGTGAACCCTGCCGTCCGGCGCGCGTTCTGGCTGGCCACGACCATGGACCGGTCGGTGCGCGCGGGGCGCGCCCAGGCGCTCACCGCGAAGGTCTTCCGCAGGTCGGCGACGGCCGGGGCGTCCGGGGTGAGGTAGCCGCGCGGGCCGCCGTCCAGGTGCGCCGTGGCCGTGAGGTCCGTCCCCGCGACGCCCGGTCCGCCGAAGGTCACGCCGGATCCTGCGACCGCGTCGGTCCCCGTCACGGCGTGCGCGCTCGTGGCCCCGGCGGCGTCGTCCAGGCGCCACTCGGCGACGGGGGCGCGGCCCTCCTTGACGTAGAAGGTGTACGAGGCCGTCGTACTGCTGCGTCCGGCGCGGTCGATCGCGCGTACGTCCAGCCGCTTGGTGCCGCTTCCCTCCGGCAGGAAGGGGATGGTCACCGGGCCGCCCAACTGATCCGGCCGGACAGTGCCGTTGGGGCCGCCGATGAAGCTGTACGTGTACGCCGCGACGTCGTCCGACGGTGAGTCCACGGTGAAGTGGCCCCACACGCCGACACCGTCCACCCAGAACACGTCCTCCGGGTACTCGGGGGACGAGACCGTCGCCTTCTCCGGGTTCGTGTCGTCGTAGACGAACTCGCAGACCGAACCGTCCCCGTCGGAGCTCCAGGGCGAGGTCGCCGTGCCGTCGTTCGCGCGGACGCGCCAGGAGACGACGGTGTTCGCCGGGACGCTGCCCTGCGGCATGAACCAGCCTTGCGTGGAGCCGGAGAGTGTCCGGTTGGTCGTGTACGTGAGCCGCTGCTCGACGCCGTCCGCGTCGGTCCACCAGGCCTCGAACTCACCGCCGACCATGTTGGCCTCGGCGGGCTGGTTGTCCTCCTCCGGGTCGTACAGGACCGCGCGGAGCGTGGGCGGCGCCGAGACGTACGGCCGGTCGTCGCCGGTCGCGCACGGCTTGCCGCCCGTCGTCAGGTCCTGGACCAGCGGCTGGAGCGGCGGAAGGTTCTCCACGGCCGCGGCGTGCGCCACTCCTGGTGCCGCCAACACGGCGGTCACCGAACATCCCACCGCCAGCGATCTGACGGCCCTTCTTCTGGCTCTGGTCAACTGCCCCTCCCCTGTGAGCGCTTGAGGCCCGTGGATCACCCGGGCCGCTGGAGGTTAACAAGTGGCACTGACATCAACTAAGGGGATTTCCGGGGAAGATGGCCCCCATGGCATCGACACCCCCACGCACCCCTCGCAGCGCACTCCATCTCTCCGCCACCCTCCTCACCGCCACGGTCGCGCTCTACATCGCGCTCGTCGCGTTCGGGAACATCACCGACTTCGGGACCAACCAACAGTTCGTGCGGCACGTGTTCGCGATGGACACCACGTTCAAGGACGACGACCTCATGTGGAGAGCCGTCACCAGCAAGGGACTTCAGGACACGGCGTACGTCGCGATCATCGTCTGGGAGACGCTGGCCGCGCTGGTGCTCGGCTACGGCACCTGGCTCTGGGTCCGCCGGGACGACGCACAGGCGCGGCGCGTCTCGACGTACGGCCTGCTCATGCTGATGCTGCTCTTCGGCGCCGGGTTCATCGCGATCGGCGGGGAGTGGTTCTCGATGTGGCAGTCCGACACGTGGAACGGGCTGGACGCGGCGCTGCGGGTGTTCATCCTCAGCGGGACCGTGCTGATCGTGGTCAACCTGCCGTTCCGGGAGCCGACCGCCTCAGCCTCAGCCGAGCCAAGCGCTCATTAGTGAGCATCTTCAATCACGCTCTCGTCAATTAGAGTCACGGTCGCTACCGTTTCTGCTTGGTTCTGAGCGAACGGAGCGGTGCCATGAGCAGAGAGTCCGCAGACAGACCGAATCGATCCCCCCGGGGGCGCTGGGCCGCCACCGCCCTGTCGGCCTGCGGCGCGGTGATCGCGCTGCTCGCGACCGCCGTGCCCGCGCACGGCGCTCCCGGGCCCGGAAGCGGTCACACGACCGCCAGGGCCCGGGCCGCCTCCGCCGTCGAGGCGATGATGGGCTTCTACGAGGAGGACACCGGCCGCTGGGACTCCGACGCCCCGTGGTGGCAGTCGGGCAACGCCCTCCAGGCACTGCTGGACTACGTCCAACGGACCGGCGATCGCCGGTACTTGAAGGCCGCCGAGCACACCGTCGCCCTCCAGCGCGCCCCGCTGCCCTGGTGGCCGGAGGGCGGCGGGGAGTTCCGGGCCGACTCCACGGACGACACCGGCTGGTGGGCCCTCGCCATGGTCCGGCTCTACGACCTGACGCACGACCGGCGCTATCTGCGCATCGCCGAACTCGACGAGGCGTACATGCGCTCCTACGGCGACGACCTGTGCGGTGGCGGCATCTACTGGGACATCCCCGGCGCCACCTACAAGAACGCGATCAGCAACGAGCTGTACCTGAAGCTGGCCGCCTCCCTGCACAACCGCATCCCCGGCGACCGGGTGTACCTCGCCCGGGCACGGGAGTCCTGGGAGTGGTTCCGGGACAGTGGGATGATCAACGGCGAGCACCTCGTCAACGACGGCCTCACCACCCAGAACCGCACCTGCGACAACAACGGCGGCCCCACCTGGACGTACAACCAGGGCGTGCTCCTCGGCGGCCTGACCGAGCTGTACCGGGCGACGGGCGACAGGAGCCTGCTCGCCCAGGCCCGCCGGACCGCCGACGCGGTCGTCGCCAGTCCCGCGCTGTCACCGGCCGGAATCCTCACCGAGCCGTGCGAGCCGGACGGTTGCGGCCTCGACGGGCCGGCGTTCAAGGGCGTCTTCGCCCGCAACCTCGCCGAACTCGACGCCGTGCTGCCCGGCCGCCCCTACCGGGCCTATCTCGCCGCCCAGGCCAGGTCCGCGTACGCCTTCTCCCGCAACGACCGCGACCAGTACGGGCTGAGCTGGCGCGGCCCCTTCGACGGCGCGGACATCGCCCGGCAGGAGTCGGCGGTCTCGCTCCTGACGGCCGTACTGTGAGCGGGGTGTAGCGCCTGGCCGTACTGAGACCGGGGCGTAGCACCTAGCGGACCACCACGACCGTCGTCTCCGTCGCCCCGAACGTCCACAGGGCCGCGCCGTCGGCCGTCCGCATGCGGACGCCGCCGGTCGGGGTGGAGGTCGGGGGCGGCGGGGACGAGCCGTCGACCGCGTTGGAGAAGGCGATGTTGACGCCGGACTTCAGGGCGAAGTACATGACGTGCTCGATCTGCACGCCGTCGGAGCCGGTGATCGTGCCCTGTCTGCGGGTGCCGATCGTGTAGGTGCCGGGGTCCGGGCTCACCGTCCCCGGCCACACCGCGAACGTGCGCCGGGACGCCCCGCTCGCGTCGATCAGCCACACCCGCTTCTCGCCGAGCGAGTAGACGACCCGGCGGCCGGTGCCGGAGGCGTCCGGTACGGCGGTGGCGGAGGGGGCGGGCGTGGTCGAGGCGCCCGGCGAGGCCGACGCGCTCGGCCGGGCGGCCACCACGTGGGGCTTGGGCCCCTTGTCCGCCTGCACCGCCAGGGCGACGACGGCGGCGACCGCTCCCGCCGTCAGACCGGTCACCCAGACCTTCGGTGCTGGCACCGCTCGCATCTCCTCGCTCAAGGATCCCCGTCGAACGGGGGTCGGATCATCGTACCCAGTCCCTTCATCGGTCCAGCACGGGCAGCAGTTCGGGGAGGTGCCCGTCGGAGGCCTGCGCCGCGCGCTGCCGCTCCTCGGGGACCTCGCCGTAGAGGGTTGTGCGCGGTCGGGCGGGGCGGCCTGCTGCTTCGGCTACGGCGATGAGGTCCTTGACCGACTTGTACGAGCCGTACGACGACCCGGCCATGCGGGAGATGGTCTCTTCCATGAGGGTGCCGCCGAGGTCGTTGGCGCCGGAGCGGAGCATCTCGGCTGCGCCTTCGGTGCCGAGTTTGACCCAGCTGGTCTGGATGTTGGGGATCCACGGGTGCAGGAGGAGCCGGGCCATCGCGGTGACCGCCCGGTTGTCGCGCATCGTCGGGCCCGGGCGGGAGATGCCCGCCAGGTAGACGGGGGCGTTGGTGTGGATGAAGGGGAGGGTGACGAACTCGGTGAAGCCGCCGGTGCGTTGCTGGATGGCGGCCAGGGTGCGCAGGTGGCCGAGCCAGTGGCGGGGCTGGTCGACGTGGCCGTACATCATCGTGGACGAGGAGCGGATGCCGAGTTCGTGGGCGGTCTCGATCACCTCGATCCAGGTGGCGGCGGGCAGTTTGCCCTTGGTCAGGATCCAGCGGACCTCGTCGTCGAGGATCTCGGCGGCGGTGCCGGGGATGGTGTCGAGGCCGGCCTCCTTGGCAGCGGTCAGCCACTCGCGGATCGAAAGGCCGGTGCGGGTGGCGCCGTTCACGACCTCCATGGGGGAGAAGGCGTGCACGTGCATGCCGGGGACGCGGGCTTTGACGGCCTTCGCGATGTCGAAGTAGGCGGTACCGGGCAGGTCCGGATGGATGCCGCCCTGCATGCAGACTTCCACCGCGCCCACCTCCCAGGCTTGTTGGGCGCGGTCGGCGACCTGGTCCATGGACAGGGTGTAGGCGTCGGCGTCGGTGCGGCGTTGGGCGAAGGCGCAGAAGCGGCAGCCGGTGTAGCAGACGTTGGTGAAGTTGATGTTGCGGGTGACGATGTAGGTGACGTCGTCGCCGACCGCCGCGCGGCGGATGTCGTCCGCGATCCGGGTCAGCGCGTCCAGCGCGGGGCCGTCGGCGTGGAGGAGGGCCAGGGCCTCTTCGTCGGTCAGCCTGGTGGGGTCGTCGGCCGCCGTCGCCAGCGCCGACCGTACGTCCGTGTCGATGCGCTCCGGCACCATCCCGGGGGCCGCCGCCTCGCGCAGGGCGCCCCAGTCGCCGTAGACCTCGTCGAAGTCGTCGCGGCGATCCTTCGTACGGCCTGTCGTGTCGATGGTGGCGTGCAGATCCGTACGGCCCGAGGCGACGAAGACCTCATCCGGTTCCTGCCACGGGTGGCCCTCGACCACCGCGTCCGGGCGGGCGAGGCCGGTTTCCGGGTCGGCGAGTGCGCGGACGTGCGGGAGCAGGCGTGGGTCCAGCCAGGGCTCGCCTCGTCCCACGAACTCCGGGTACACGCACAGCCGTTCACGCAGCTCGAAGCCCGCCGTGCGGGAGCGTTCGGTGAGTTCCTCGATCTGCGGCCAGGGGCGTTCGGGGTTGACGTGGTCGATGGTCAGGGGGCTCACGCCGCCCCAGTCATCGATGCCGGCGGCTATCAGCCGCTCGTACTCCCTGTCGACGAGGTTCGGCGGGGCCTGGATGTTGCCGGACGGGCCCATGATCAGGCGGGCCACCGCCACCGCGGCCACCAGTTCGTCCAGTTCCGCGTCCGGCATGCCGCGCATCGCGGTGTCCGGCTTGGCTCGGAAGTTCTGGATGATCAGTTCCTGGATCGCGTGGTAGGCGCGTGCCGTGCGCCGCAGGGCGAACAGGGACTCGGCGCGCTCCTCATAGCTCTCGCCGATGCCGATGAGGATGCCGGAGGTGAAGGGGACCGAGGAGCGGCCGGCGTCCTCCAGGACCCGCAGCCGTACGGCAGGCTCCTTGTCCGGGGAGCCGTAGTGCGGGCCGCCCGGCTCGGACCACAACCGGGTCGCGGTGGTCTCCAGCATCATGCCCATGCTCGGCGCGACCGGCTTGAGGCGCTGGAAGTCGGTCCAGGACAGGACCCCCGGATTGAGGTGGGGCAGCAGGCCGGTCTCCTCCAGGATGCGGATCGATATGGCGCGGACGTAGGCGATGGTGTCGTCGTAGCCGTGCGCGTCCAGCCACTCGCGCGCCTCCGGCCAGCGGTCCTCCGGCTTGTCGCCGAGGGTGATCAGGGCTTCCTTGCAGCCCAGCGCCGCGCCCTTGCGGGCGATGTCCAGGACCTCGTCCGGGGACATGAACATCCCGTGGCCGGCCCGGCGGAGCTTGCCGGGCACGGTGACGAAGGTGCAGTAGTGGCACTTGTCGCGGCACAGGCGGGTCAGGGGGATGAAGACGCTCTTCGAGTAGGTGATGACGCCGGGGCGGCCCGCCTGTTCGAGGCCGACGTCCCGGATCCGGGCGGCGGACGCGGTGAGGTCGGTCAGGGCCTCGCCGCGGGCCTGGAGCAGGACGGCGGCCTCGGCGACGTCGAGGGCGACGCCGTCCCGGGCGCGTTTGAGGGCGCGACGCATGGAGTTCTCGGTGGGGCCGGTTCCGGAGGTCGCGGAAGTCGTCATCCTTCGAGCATACGAGCGGGGTGATCAGGGCCGAGGGGCCGTACGGAGGTGGGTGACGTCACACTCCGGCACCGCCTTTCTGGACATACCCGACATACTCGTCGAGCACCTTCAGAACCCCTTCCTCTCCCGTCGGCGGCAGCTGGAGTACGACCTCCTCGATGCCGAGGTCGGCGTAGTGGGCGAGCTTGCCGGGGGTCGGCAGGACGGCGTACGGGACGACCTGGAGGGTGGCGGGGTCGCGGCCCGCGTCCTGCCAGGCGGCGCGCAGCACCGGCAGCGACTCGGTCAGGCCCCGTCCGCCGATGGGGAGCCAGCCGTCGGCGTACTCGCAGATGTGGGAGAACAGCTTCGGTCCGGCGGCACCGCCCACCAGGACCCGCTTCCGCACAGGCTTCGGATACGCGTGACTGGCCCGTACGCTCCCGAACTCCCCTTCGTAGGCGGTGGGTTCGTCGGCCCACAGCGCCCGCATCAGCCGCATCCGGTCGCGGACCAGCTCCCGCCGGGTACCCCACGCGACCCCGTGGTCGGCGGCTTCCTCGACGTTCCACCCGAACCCGAGCCCGAGGGTGAAGCGTCCACCGGAGAGGTGGTCCAGGGTCGCGACCTGCTTCGCGAGGTCGATCGGGTCGTGCTGGGCGACGAGTGTGATGCCGGTGCCGAGGCCGAGCAGCTCGGTGACGGCGGCGGCCTGGCCGAGCGCGACGAAGGGGTCGAGGGTACGGCCGTACTCGCGCGGCAGCTCGCCGCCCGCGGGGTACGCGGTGTGCCGCTCGACGGGGATGTGGGTGTGCTCGGGCAGATACAGCCCGGCGAACCCGCGTGCCTCCAGCTCACGGGCGAGGCGGGTGGGGGTGATGGTCTCGTCGGTGAGGAAGATCGTTACGGAGATTCGCATGGGGCATCTGTACCGGGCCGGGGCGCGACTGTCTATACCGACCGGTCGGCATCCATGAGGGGGCTGGGTCTGTCGGTTTGGGGATCCAGGTCTGTCGGTCGTCTGTCGGGGCCGTCGGTCCGGTGTCGGCGGTCTGTCGACGGGGGCCCGGAACCTTGCAGGAGACCCCACGACTCTTGAGGAGCCTCCATGCACACCCACGTCACGATCATCGGCGCCGGACTCGGCGGCCTCACGCTCGCCCGCGTCCTGCACGTCCACGGCATCCCCGCCACCGTGTACGAGGCGGAGCCCTCGCCGACGGCGCGGGCGCAGGGCGGGATGCTCGACATCCACGACTACAACGGCCAGTTGGCCCTCGAAGCGGCCGGGCTGACGGACGAGTTCCGGGATCTCGTCCTGGAGGGCCGCCAGGCGACCCGGCTGCTCGACCGGGACGGCACCGTACTGTTCGAGCAGCCCGACGACGGCACCGGCGGCCGCCCCGAGGTGCAGCGCGGCGAACTGCGGCAGCTCCTGCTCGACTCGCTGCCGGAGGGCACGGTCCGCTGGGGTCACAAGGTCACCGGCACCCGTGCTCTCGGCGGGGGCCGGCACGAGGTGGCCTTCGCCGACGGCTCCGGGGTCGTCACCGGGCTGCTGGTCGGTGCGGACGGCGCGTGGTCCCGGGTACGGCCGCTGCTGACCGACGCGACACCCTCGTACACCGGGATGTCGTCCGTCGAGACGTACCTGCTCGACGCCGACACCCGGCACCCCGCCGCCGCGAAGACGGTCGGTGAGGGCTCGCTGTTCGCGCTCGCCCCCGGGAAGGGCTTCACGGCGCACCGCGAGCGGGGCGGCACCCTGCACACGTACGTGATGCTCGCGCGCCCGCTGGAGTGGTTCGCGAGCACGGACTTCACCGATCCGGTGGCGGCCGTAGGGCGGCTGGCGGCGGAGTTCGACGGCTGGGCGCCCGAACTCACCGCGCTGATCACGGACACCGACACGGCACCGGTCCTGCGCCCCTTCAACGCCCTTCCGCCCGGGCACCGTTGGCCCCGGACACCGGGCGTCACCCTGCTCGGCGACGCGGCCCACGTGGCGGCCCCGAACGGCGAGGGCGCGAACCTGGCGATGCTCGACGCGGCCGACCTCGCCAACTCGCTGGCGGCCCACCCCGACGACACGGAGACCGCCCTCGCCGAGTACGAGGCGGCGATGTTCCCCCGGGCCGCGGCGGCCGCCACCGAGGGCACCGAGCTGTACGCCCACATGTTCGGCGAGGACACACCGCACGGCCTGCTGGCCATGTTCACCGGAGACAACGCGGGGTCCTGAGCCACCCTTTCAGGAACTCGGCCAGGACAGCGGCGGCTTCAGGCGTACGTCCGTCACGTCCACGCCCTCCGGAGCGCCGAACGCCTCCACCATCACGCCTTTCCTGATGTCGGTGACCTGGAGCGCCAGGAGGCCCGCGCCCACGCGCAGGTCGAGCCTCGCCACCGGCTCGCCGGAGAAGTCCGGCATCCGGTGGATCCGGGCCGCCGGGTACTTCAGGGTCGTCAGTTTGTCCCGCAGTGCCTCGTAGGAGACCGTGTCCGTCCCGGAGAACGCCTTGCTGATGCGGAGTTGGTGGCGCTGTGCGGCGCACTGCTCCGACGGGTCCAGCGGGGCCGGGTCCACCGGAGCGGTCGAGGCCGTCACCGCCGCCGCGCCGGACACCTCCCGGGAACAGGACTGCCCGATGATGCTCGCCAGTTCCAGGAACCGTGCCTCCGCGTCGTCGCTCGTCGCGACGGTGCTGATCGTGGAGGCCTGTTCGGCGGTCGCGGTCTGCGCGCCGAAGCCGACCAGGACGACCACACCGCCGAGCGTGGCCGCCAGTAAGGACTTCGGAAGGAGATGAGTTCGCATATCAGCACCATGCGGGCAATCGGTCGCCGTCCACATGAGTACCGGTACTCAATCCGCGCGGAAACCAAGGGACTTCAAGCCGCGGTTACTTGCTCTCCACGCTGAAGGCGCCCGCGTCGGTCCGCTCCCGCAGCGCCCGCCAACCGCTCGCATCACCGGCGAGGACGTCCCGCAGATACGCCGAGACGGCGTCGGCGACGAGGGTCACGCGGGCCGGGTCCTCGTCGGTGGTGTCCCTGGCCGCCTCGCCGGAGATCCCGCCGAAGAGGTGCTCGCCCTCGGCGACGGTGAGCAGCCGCTTCGGGCCGGGAGCGAGGTGGTAGGCGTCGGTGAACCACTCCGGCCCGCGGGTGGTCATCGCCGACTGGTCCTTCCCGCCCGCGACGACCAGGGCGGGGGCGGTCATGGTGGTGAAGTCCGGCCGTGCGAACGGGAGATACGTGAGCGCGAACGGCGTCAGGGCGTCCCCCGCACCGGCCGCCGCGATGAGCGCGCCCGCCTTCACGGCGGGGTGGGAGAAGTCCTCCCAGTCCTCCCCCGGCCTGCCCTCGGCGTCGAGGACGCGTGCGCCCAGCAGCGCTCCGGCGGACTGTGCTCCCCAGGAGTGCCCGACGACAGCGACGCATCGGCGATCGACGCGGTCGGCCAGCCCCGCGGCCTGGTCGAGAATGCCGTCGAGGCCGTCCAGGACGGCGTGCAGGTCGGCTATGCGCACCCGCCAGATACCGGCGAACCGCGGATCGTCGTAACCGATGCCGTGCCGACGGGAGTCCAGGTGCGTGGGCTGCACCACGACGAACCCGGCCGCCGCCCAGCGGTCGACGAGGGGCTCGTAGCCGTCCATCGACCAGGCGTTGCCGTGCGAGAAGACGATGACGGGCAGGCCCCGACCGTCGACCGGCGCGGTGACCTTGACCTGGAGGCCGATACCGCGGCCGGTGGTGGGAACGAGGATGGGCTTCACGGCGATCAGCCGACGGTCGAGCGGGGGCGTGACGCGGCCTTCGCCGGTGTGGAGTTCCATGGCGTCGACACTAGGGAGGCGACGGGCACCGATGGGTAACTCTCGGCCTGTGAACATGACCGCGGCAGTACGCCCGTTGACGCTCGCCTGGGTGAACCGCCAACTGGACGACGGCGAACAGGTCGTCGGCGTCGAGGAGTTGCCCGGCGGCATCACGGCCGAGACTATGTCACCACCCTGATGCGATGAACCCGATCCAGCAGATCGTCCGCCTGCGCCCCGCCGACGCGAAGTCACTCCACCCCGTCCGCCAGATCAGCCACCACCGCCATGTGGTCCGACGGCCACACCCCGTCGACCGGGCCGTCCCCCGCTCGCCGTACCCCCCGGACATGGCCCAGCCCCGAGGCCCCCGGCGGGCCTACGTGGATGTAGTCGATGCGGACCGGTGGGGCCACGCGGATGTACGGGTTCGCCGGGTCCCAAGTCGCCGACGGGGCGCTCGGGTTCGCGTACTCCCAGGTGTCCAGGAAGAGTTGGCCGGGGGCCGCCGGGGTTGTTTTGTAGCCGCCGAAGCGGCGGAGTTCGTCGGAGTCGGGCCAGGCGTTGAAGTCGCCGGTGATGACGGGTGGGAAGTCGGTGCCGGAGCGGTGGGCCGCGACGAACTCCGCCAGGGCCATGACCTGCTCACAGCGGACCGCCGACGCGTCGGGCGCCGAGGTGAGGTGGGTCGTGAAGAAGGGGATCTCGTACGACGGGCCCGCGAGCCGCGTGTGGAAGGCGAGGCGGCCGTCGTCCAGCTCCGGCGGCGCGGGGAGCCGTAGCACCGCCTGGTCCAGCACCGACCAACGGCTCAGTACCGCGTTGCCGACCTCCACCCCCGGCTCCCCGATCCGCCGCTGCCAGCGCTCGGAGGCCGGTGAGGGCGCCCACGCCCAGTGCAGGTCCAGTTCGGCCGCCAGCCACCGCGCGAGGTTCTCCTCCCGGGTGGCCCACACCTCCTGAAGCCCGACCACGTCGGGGCGCAGTTCCCGCAGCACGGTGAGGATGGCCTTGCGGCGCTCCTGCCACGGCCCGAACCGCCACCACAGATTCCAGGTCATCACCCGCATGCGGACCGCCACTTCTCCGCCCGAGAACCGCGACCACCGCGGCCCCTGGGATCATTGCAGTCGTGTCCCGTAACGCCGAACGCAAGTACCGCATCGCCAGAGCCGCCCAGCGGCTCCTCAACCCCGTCATGCGCCGACTGCCCCTGCAGACCGTCCTGGAGACCACCGGCCGCACCAGCGGTCTGCCCCGCCGCACCCCGGTCGGCGGGCGCCGGGTCGGTCAGTCCTTCTGGCTGGTCTCGGAGTTCGGCGAACGCTCGCAGTACGTCCGCAACATCAAGGCCGAACCCCGGGTCAGGGTGCGCCTGCGCGGCCGCTGGCACGCCGGCACCGCGCACCTCATGCCGGACGACGACATCGCCGTACGACTGCGCTCGCTGCCCACGATGAACAGCGCGGCGGTCCGCGCGATAGGGACCGGCCAGCTGACCGTACGGGTCGATCTCGACCGCTGAACGGCGGCGGGGGGGGGGGGGGGGGGCCCCCCCCCCCCCCCCCCCCCCCCCCCCCCCCCCCCCCCCGGGGCCCCCCCGGGCCGGGAGAAGTGGGAG
>NZ_JBEYVC010000125.1:0-30524 GCF_040643855.1 Streptomyces sp. NPDC047072
TGGGGGACGACGTCGAAGAGGTCGCCGACGACGCCGTAGTCGACGAGGTCGAAGATCGGGGCCTCGGCGTCCTTGTTGACGGCGACGATCGTCTTGGAGGTCTGCATGCCGGCGCGGTGCTGGATGGCGCCGGAGATGCCGTTGGCGATGTAGAGCTGCGGCGAAACGGACTTGCCGGTCTGGCCGACCTGGTTGGTGTGCGGGTACCAGCCCGCGTCCACCGCGGCACGCGAGGCGCCCACGGCCGCGCCGAGGGAGTCGGCGAGGGCCTCGATGATCGCGAAGTTCTCGGAGCCGTTGACGCCACGGCCGCCGGAGACCACGATCGCGGCCTCGGTCAGCTCCGGACGCCCGGTCGACTCGCGCGGGGTACGGCCGGTCACCTTGGTGCCGGTCGCCTGCGCGGAGAAGGAGACGCTCAGGGCCTCGACGGAGCCGGCGGCCGGGGCGGCCTCGACCGCGGCGGAGTTGGGCTTGACCGTGATGACCGGGGTGCCCTTGGAGACACGGGACTTGGTGGTGAAGGAGGCTGCGAACACCGACTGGGTGGCCACCGGACCCTCGTCGCCGGCCTCCAGGTCGACGGCGTCGGTGATGATGCCGGAGCCGATGCGCAGCGCCAGACGGGCGGCGATCTCCTTGCCCTCGGCGGAGGAGGGGACCAGGACGGCGGCCGGGGAGACGGCTTCAACTGCGGCCTGGAGGGCGTCGACCTTCGGGACGACCAGGTAGTCGGCGTACTCGGAGGCGTCGTGGGTGAGGACCTTGACGGCGCCGTGCTCGGCGAGCGCGGCGGTGGTGTCGGCGGCACCAGCACCGAGCGCGACGGCGACCGGCTCGCCGATGCGGCGGGCCAGGGTCAGCAGCTCCAGGGTGGGCTTGCGGACGGCGCCGTCCACGTGGTCGACGTAGACGAGAACTTCAGCCATGGGAATGCTCTCCTGCGAATTGCGAAGTCTGAGGGGCGGTAAGGGGGTTGAGCCTCAGCGGGCCAGAACCCTTAGATGAACTTCTGGCTCGCGAGGAACTCGGCGAGCTGCTTGCCGCCCTCGCCCTCGTCCTTGACGATCGTGCCCGCGGTACGGGCCGGACGCGCCGCGGCGTCGTTCACGGCGGTCCAGGCGCCCTCGAGGCCGACCTCGTCGGACTCGATGTCCAGGTCGGACAGGTCCCAGGACTCCACCGGCTTCTTCTTCGCCGCCATGATGCCCTTGAAGGAGGGGTAACGCGCCTCGCCGGACTGGTCGGTGACCGACACGACGGCCGGCAGGGAGGCCTCCAGCTGCTCCGAGGCGGCGTCGCCGTCACGGCGGCCCTTGACGGTGCCGTCCTCGACGGAGACCTCGGAGAGCAGGGTGACCTGCGGGACGCCCAGGCGCTCGGCCAGCAGGGCCGGGACGATACCGGCGGTGCCGTCGGTGGAGGCCATGCCGGAGACCACCAGGTCGTAGCCGGCCTTCTCGATCGCCTTGGCCAACACCAGGGAGGTGCCAATGGCGTCGGTGCCGTGCAGGTCGTCGTCCTCGACGTGGATCGCCTTGTCGGCGCCCATGGAGAGCGCCTTGCGCAGCGCGTCCTTGGCGTCCTCGGGGCCCACGGTCAGAACGGTGACCTCGACGTCGTCGTCGGAGTTCTCCGAGATCTGCAGCGCCTGCTCGACCGCGTACTCGTCGAGCTCGGAGAGCAGACCGTCCACGTCGTCCCGGTCGACGGTCAGGTCATCGGCGAAGTGCCGGTCGCCAGTGGCGTCAGGCACGTACTTCACAGTGACAACGATCCTCAAGCTCACGCCGGCTCTCCTACTGCATCGTCAGTTCTCGGCTGCCTACTTCCAGGCAGCATAGGCGCCTGAAGCGGCCGTTCCCGGTTCGGGGCGACCCGCGCTCCGACCGAAATATTACTCGCCAGTACACCCAGTTCATGCCCGCTAAGCAAGCGCTTTGAACTGTGACCTTTGCAACGCAGCGTAATCGGAACTCGACGGGCGCGCACAACAGAGGACCAGCCGCTGATCCGATCAGTCGCGCAGACCGTTGAAGCGGCCCTGGTGGTAGAGGAGCGGGCGGCCGGGGCCCTCCGGGTCACCGAGCCGGACCTCGGCCACCACGATGCGGTGGTCGCCCGCGGGCACGCGCGCGTGGACCTTGCACACCATCCAGGCCAGGACGTCGTCGAGGACGGGCACGCCTTCGGGGCCCTCGCGCCACGCGGTGGGCGCGCCGAAGCGGTCGGCGCCGCTGCGGGCGAAGGTGGCGGCCAGGCCCTCCTGGTGCTCACCGAGTATGTGGACACCGACATGGTCGGCCTCGGAGATCGCGGGCCAGCTGGAGGCGGTGGTGCTGATGCCGAAGGAGAGCAGTGGCGGCTCGGCGGAGACCGAGCTGAGCGAGGTCGCGGTGAAGCCGACCGGGCCCGAGGCACCACGGGCGGTGATCACGGCGACGCCCGCCGCGTGCCGCCGGAAGACGGAGCGCAGCAGGTCGGGAGAGGCGAGCTGAGGAGTGGCGAGGTCCGGAGTGGCCGTCATACGGGGGTCCTTCTGCGAGGAGTGGCGAGGTCCGTGGCTGCTCAAAAGCCCGGACAGCGCGCGCTCGCGGTACGCGCGAGGTCCACATGGACCCGCCCGACAAGAAGGAGTTCCGAAGGCATACGGTCAGGCTGACGATAGGTGGCGCGCACAGTCAAGTACGTTCCGGCATATGGGAGATGCCTCACCGAGGGTTTGAACGGCGTCAAACCGCCTCCCCGATGGCCGCTATGACGTCCGCCTTGCGCGGCAGACCGGTGGCCCGCCGCACGACCCGGCCGTCGGCGTCGAGGACCAGCACGGTCGGGGTCTTGAGGATGTCGAGCCGGCGGACGAGGGCGAGGTTGTCCTCGGCGTCGATCTCGACATGGGCCACGCCCGGGACCATCCCGGCGACCTCGCCGAGCACCCGCCGGGTCGCCCGGCAGGGGGCGCAGAACGCGCTGGAGAACTGCACGAGTGTCGCGCGCTCCCCCAGTCCCTCACCCAACTCGGCCGCGCCGAGCAGCTTTCCGTCGTCGCGCCCACGCACGCGTACCCTCCCGTTCCGCCGCTGGTGCAGCACTCCGAAGGCGCTCGCCGCCGCGAGCACCACCACGCACACCACAAGACCGGTCATGACCTGCTCAAGCGTTCACACGACTGCAAAGATTCCCGGCTCCCCGAATCTTTTGCCGTACGGAATGCTTGATTCATGGACATCGATGTGAGGGGGCCGCGTTTCGGGGCCGCCGTGACGACCGTCGTACTGGCGGTCGTGCTGATCACCGGAAGCTTCTGGCTCCTCGCCTGGCAGACGCTGGCGTTCGCGCTGGGCGCGGCGGGCGGGGTGGCCAAGTCGCCGTACGGCTGGCTGTTCCGCAAGGCCGTACGGCCCCGGATCGGAGCGCCCACCGAGTTCGAGGCACCCGAGCCGCCGCGGTTCGCCCAGGCGGTGGGGCTCGTCTTCGCGGTCGTGGGGCTCGTCGGCTACGGCGTGGGCCCGGAGTGGCTCGGGCTGCTGGCCACCGGGGCCGCGCTCGCGGCGGCTTTCCTGAACGCCGCGTTCGGGTACTGCCTGGGCTGCGAGATGTATCTGCTGGTGCGGCGGGTGACGGTCCGCGCGGAGTAAAGCCGCCTTAAAAGCCCGAGGTGGATCACCGGGCGGACGTGACGAGAATCTCGCAGCGGGCGGGCACGAGGACTGGCTCCCCGCCCGTTCTTCGGGCACGATCTGCGAGATGCCGTAAACCTACGGCTCCGTAACTTCCGCCGGGAGCTCCCTTCCCAGGCTGAGCGAGGAAGGGCTCACCCCGCCCATGGCAGAGCTTGTCTACCGCCCCGTCGTCGGATTCGCCCAGGCCTTGTTCAAGGCGTGGGACCTCAAGATCGACTGCAAGGGTTCGGAGAACATCCCACGCTCGGGCGGTGCGGTCCTCGTCAGCAACCACATCAGCTACCTGGACTTCGTCTTCAACGGTCTGGCGGCGCTTCCGCAGAAGCGCCTGGTCCGTTTCATGGCGAAGGAGTCGGTCTTCCGGCACAAGGTCTCCGGTCCCCTCATGCGCGGGATGAAGCACATCCCGGTCGACCGCAAGCAGGGCGACGCGGCCTACGCCCACGCCCTGGACTCCCTGCGGTCGGGCGAGATCGTCGGTGTCTTCCCCGAGGCGACGATCTCGCAGTCGTTCACCCTCAAGACCTTCAAGTCGGGTGCGGCGCGGCTGGCCCAGGAGGCCGGCGTCCCGATCATCCCGATGGCCGTGTGGGGCACACAACGCCTGTGGACCAAGGGCCACCCGCGCAACTTCAAGCGCAGCCACACCCCGATCACGATCCGCGTCGGCGAGGCGATCGAGGCGTCCCGCGACAAGTACGCCGGGGCGATCACACGCCAGGTGCGGGAGCGGGTCAACGAGCTGCTGGAGGCGGCACAGCGGGCGTACCCGGTACGCCCGAAGGGCCCGGACGACACATGGTGGATGCCGGCACACCTGGGCGGCACGGCACCGACCCCGGAAGAGGTCCGGGAGACCGAAGCGCGGTAGTTGCGGGGACCGCTTGGCGCCTCCTCAGAGTGTCCTGGGGAGCGTCTCCCACAGATGGGGTCGGTCCACCGCGGCTTTCAGTACGCCCAGTACCGCCGGATGCGGCTCGGCGTACAGCTCCGGGCAGTCCCTTTCCCCCGCCTCGATGTCCGGTACGAAGGCCAGCTGTTCGCCGTCCAGAGAGAACTGCGCGTTCACGCCCGGCTTGTTGCCGCGGGGGTCCTGGCGGTGCCAGGCGCCGTTGAAGCGGACCGCGATCAGGCCGTGGACCACGTCGAACTGCTGGTAGCAGAGGGCGGTCGGGATGTCCTCGGCGCGCAACAGGGCCGCCAGGGCATGGGCCTTGGCGTAGCAGATGCCGGTGCGCTGTTCCAGGACGTCCGACGCCCGCCAGGTGACACGGAGATCGCCGGAGTCCTGCGAGTGCGGGATGGCGTCGCGCACGAACTCGAAGGCCAGCCGCGCATAGGCATACGAGTCCTCCGCCTCCCTGGCGAGGCGCGCGGCCACCTCACGGACGGTCGGGTGCTCATGGTCGATCACCTCGTCCGCGACCAAGTAGGCGGACAGGTCAGGGGTGTTCTGGATCAGCTCCATGCCCGCAGAGCATAGGAAGACGATCACCCAGTCGTCAATGTTTTTGCGGCCACCTGCATACCTATGCAGAATCAGAACCTAGCGCGCCATCTCCTCCTTGAGCGCCCCCACGAACGCGTCCACGTCCTCCTCGGTGGTGTCGAAGGCGCACATCCAGCGGACGTCACCCGCGGCCTCGTCCCAGAAGTAGAAGCGGAAGCGCTTCTGGAGGCGCTCGCTCACGTCGTGCGGGAGCCGGGCGAAAACGCCGTTCGCCTGGACCGGGTGGAGGATCTCGACGCCGTGGACGGCGCGGACGCCCTCGGCCAGGCGCTGGGCCATCTCGTTGGAGTGGCGGGCGTTGCGCAGCCACAGGTCCTTGGCGAGAAGTGCCTCCAACTGCACTGACACGAACCGCATCTTGGAGGCGAGCTGCATCGACAGCTTGCGCAGGTGCTTCATGTGGGAGACCGCGTCCTGGTTGATCACCACGACCGCCTCGCCGAACAGCGCGCCGTTCTTCGTCCCGCCCAGGGAGAGGATGTCGACGCCGACCGCGTTGGTGAACGTCCGCATCGGGACGTCGAGGGAGGCGGCCGCGTTGGCTATCCGGGAGCCGTCCAGGTGGACCTTCATGCCCCGCGCGTGTGCGTGCTCGCAGATCGCGCGGATCTCGTCGGGTGTGTACAGCGTGCCGAGTTCGGTGCTCTGGGTGATCGAGACGGCCTGCGGCATCGCGCGGTGCTCGTCGTCCCAGCCGTACGCCTGCCGGTCGATCAGCTCGGGCGTGAGCTTGCCGTCCGGTGTCGGCACGGTGAGCAGCTTCAGGCCGCCCATCCGCTCCGGCGCCCCGCCCTCGTCGACGTTGATGTGCGCGCTCTCGGCGCAGATCACCGCGCCCCACCGGTCGGTGATCGCTTGAAGTGCGACGACGTTGGCGCCGGTGCCGTTGAAGACCGGGAACGCCTCGGCCGTAGCGCCGAAGTGGCTGCGGATGATCCCCTGGAGGTTCTCGGTGTAGTCGTCCTCGCCGTACGCGACCTGGTGCCCGCCGTTGGCCAGGGCCAGCGCGGCGAGCACCTCCGGGTGGACCCCGGCGTAGTTGTCGCTGGCGAAGCCGCGGACCTCGGGGTCGTGATGGCGGCGGGCCTGCGTGAAAGCGGTCGGGTTCACGGCTTCTCGGTCAGCCACAGACGGTGTCCGTTCACTTCGGCGGCGGGCTTGCTCCAGACGTCGGCGATGGCCTCGGCCAGCTCCTTCACGTCGGTGAAGCCCGCGAACTTCGCGTTGGGCCGCTCGGCGCGCATGGCGTCGTGGACCAGCGCCTTCACCACCAGGATCGCAGCCGCGGCCCGCGGCCCGTCGCCGCCCCCGGCCTTGCGGAAGGCGTCGGCGAGGGCGAGCGTCCACGCCTCGGCGGCTGCCTTGGCGGCGGCGTACGAGGCGTTGCCCGCGGTCGGCTTGGTGGCACCGGCGGCGCTGATCAGGACGTACCGTCCGCGCTCGCTGCGCTGCAGGCCCTCGTAGAAGGCGAGCGAGGTGTGCTGCACGGTACGGACGAGCAGCAGTTCCAGGAAGTCCCAGTCGTCGAGGCTTGACTTGATGAAGGTCTCGCTGCCGCGCCAGCCGCCGACGAGGTGGACCAGACCGTCGACGCGGCCGAAGTCCTTCTCGATCCGGCCGGCCCAGTCGCGGGTGGAGTCCAGGTCGAGGAGGTCGACGGGCTCGCCGGTGACGGTCGCGCCGCCCGAGGCGTAGCGGGCCGCGTCCACGGCCTCGGCGAGCCGCTCGGGGTCGTTGTCCGCGCCGACGACGGTCGCGCCCGCCTCGGCCAGCCTGACCAGTGCCGCCCGGCCCGCGGGACCGCCCGCGCCGGCCACCGCGATCACCGCACCGCTGAGAGCTCCGTTCCCCGCCATGTTCTTCGCCTCCTGAGCAGCCACCGAAGCGGCCTGTGCCTGTGCCGTGTGCCCGGTGCCGCGATCGCTCACGCGGCGGCCCGCTCGGGGCTCTCGGCCGTGATACCGCGGGTCGCGGCGATCACGCTCTTGAGCTTCTTGGAGAGGGCTTCATAGAACATGCTCAGGGGAAACTCGTCCGGAAGCACGTCATCCACGAGCTTTCGCGGCGGCTGGCTCAGGTCGAGGGCGTCGGGGCCCTTGGCCCACTTGGAGCCGGGGTGCGGGGCGAGATAGCGCGCGACCAGGTCGTACGCGGCGAACCAGTGGACCAGCTTCGGGCGGTCGATGCCGGCCCGGTAGAGGTCCTCGATCTCGGCGCAGAGCTGGTTGGTGACCTGCGGGGCGCGCTGCCAGTCGATGTGCAGCTTGTTGTCGGTCCAGCGGACGACGTCGTGCTGGTGCAGGTAGGCGAAGAGGAGCTGGCCGCCGAGACCGTCGTAGTTGCGCACCCGCTCGCCGGTGACCGGGAAGCGGAACATGCGGTCGAAGAGGACCGCGTACTGCACGTCACGGGCCTGCGGGACGCCGTCGGCCTGGAGCTTCACGGCCTCCTTGAAGGCAGTGAGGTCGCAGCGCAGCTCTTCGAGGCCGTACATCCAGAACGGCTGGCGCTGCTTGATCATGAACGGGTCGAAGGGCAGGTCGCCGTGGCTGTGGGTGCGGTCGTGGACCATGTCCCACAGCACGAAGGCCTCCTCGCAGCGGGTCTGGTCGTGGACCATCGCGGCGACGTCCTCGGGCAACTCGACGCCCAGGATGCCGACGGCGGCCTCGGTGACCCGGCGGAAGCGGGCGGCCTCGCGGTCACAGAAGATCCCGCCCCAGGAGAAGCGTTCCGGCGCCTCGCGCACGGCGATGGTCTCCGGGAAGAGCACGGCGGAGTTGGTGTCGTAACCGGCCGTGAAGTCCTCGAACTTGATGCCGCAGAACAACGGGTTGTCGTAGCGGGTGCGCTCCAGTTCGGCCAGCCAGTCCGGCCAGACCATGCGCAGCACGACCGCCTCCAGGTTGCGGTCGGGGTTGCCGTTCTGCGTGTACATCGGGAAGACGACCAGGTGCTGGAGGCCGTCCGCGCGGTTCGCGGCGGGCTGGAAGGCCAGCAGCGAGTCCAGGAAGTCGGGCACCTCGAAGCCGCCCTCGGCCCAGCGCCGGAGATCCTTCGCGAGAGCGGTGTGGTAGTCGGCGTCGTGGGGCAGAAGGGGAGTCAGCCGCTCGACGGCTTCGACGACCTGCCGTACGACGCTCTCGGCGTCCGCGCGGGACGGGGCACCCTCGGCTCCGAAGTCGATCGACCCGTCCTTGGACTGCCATGGCCGGATCCGCTCCACGGCACCCTTGAGCACGGGCCAGGCCGGGTGTTCCACCACCCTGACCACGGGAGGAACCTGCTCCTCCGAACCCACCTGCACAAGAATTTCCGTCATGTCCCATCCTTCACGGGAGAACCTCGCGTAAGGAGACCGTATACATACGAGCTTCCGTCCAGCAAGAGCGACCTCGGGAAGTTATCCTGCGCAACCCAATACTCACCGAACTTTTTCCCGCCGGGTGCCATGAACACCGCGATTCCGGGTAGAGAGAGGCGTCCGCCCCGCGCGTCACTGCGATCCCTCGTGTACGTACGGGTCCATCACACGGCGTAGCCGTTAGGCTGCGGCTCTGCACCGAGCCGCCGTCGACGGAAGCGAGTTGACTTTGAACTTCCTTACCATCGGTCACCGCGGAATCATGGGTGTCGAACCCGAGAACACCCTCCGTTCCTTCGTCGCCGCCCAGCAGGCCGGCCTCGACGTCATCGAACTGGATCTGCATCTGAGCAAGGACGGCGCCCTCGTCGTCATGCACGACACCGAAGTGGACCGCACGACCGACGGAACAGGCCTGATCGCCGACAAGACCCTCGCCGAACTGCGCGCCCTGGACGCGGGCCGCGGCGAACGCGTCCCGGAGTTCGAGGAGGTCCTCGACGCGGTGCGCTCCCCGCTCCAGGCCGAGATCAAGGACCTCGCGGCGGCCCGGGCGCTGGCCGAGGTCATGCTCCGGCGCGATCTCGTCTCCCGGGTCGAGGTGTCCTCGTTCCACGACGAGGCGATCGCCGAGATCGGCCGGCTCGTTCCGGGCGTACGGACCGCGCTGATCGGCAGCCGGTTCGGCCCGGACATCGTCGAGCGTGCCGTCGAGGCCGGTGCCGGGACCGTCTGCCTCAACATCCGGCGGATCACCCTGGAGGTGGTGGAGGCGGCCCGCAAGGCCGACCTGAAGATCATCGGCTGGGTGGTGAACACCCAGGACCAGCTCAGGCTGGTGCGGGCCCTGGAGCTGGACGGCGCGACGACCGACTACCCGGAGATCAAGCGCACCGGCCGCTTCACGGCGTGAACCGAGGGAACGTCACACCAGGGGCTTGATCAACAGCTCGAACTCCAGCCCCGCGCGCTGCGGAACACCGAACCGCTCGTCGCCGTACGGGAAGGGCGTGGTCTTTCCCGTACGGCGGTAGCCGCGCCGCTCGTACCAGGCGATGAGCTCCTCGCGTACGGAGATCACGGTCATGTGCATCTCGGTGACGCCCCAGCTCTCGCGTACGGCCCGCTCCGCCTCGGCGATGATCACCTTGCCGAGTCCGCCGCCCTGGAGGGCCGGACTGACCGCGAACATCCCGAAGTAGGCGTAGGCGCCCCGGTGTTCGAGCTGGCAGCAGGCGACGACCTCACCGTTCCGCTCCACCGTGAGCAGCCTGCTGTCGGGCGACTTGACGATCTCGCGCACGCCCTCGGGGTCCGTGCGCTGCCCTTCCAGGATGTCCGCCTCGGTGGTCCACCCGACCCTGCTGCTGTCCCCGCGGTACGCCGACTCGACCAGCGCGACGATGGTGTCCACGTCGGCGTCGGTGGCGTCACGGAAGGTGAGTCCGGCGGTCTCCATGGGGGGCGTCTCCACTTCTCGGGCACGGCTCGGGCCCTGATCGGGCACGGACGAGCGTAGCGCCCCCACTAGGCTCGCTCGCATGGTGCACGTACTGAGCAGCCGCGTTCTCCTGCGCCCCAGCAATCCGGAGCAGTCCCGTCACTTCTACGGCGATCAGCTGGGCCTCGCCGTCTACCGCGAGTTCGGCACCGGGCCGGAGCGGGGCACCGTCTATTTCCTCGGCGGCGGCTTCCTGGAGGTCGCCGGACGCTCGGAGACGGCGCCGTCGCCCGCGATGCAGCTGTGGATGCAGGTGGCGGATGTGGCTGCCGCACATGAAGAGCTGCGGGCTAAGAGCGTCGAGATCGTCCGGCCGCCGGTGAAGGAGCCCTGGGGGCTCATCGAGATGTGGATCGCCGACCCGGACGGGACGCGGATCGTGCTGGTGGAGGTGCCGGCGGACCATCCGATCCGGTACCGGCCGGGGATCTGAGGCCCAGTACGCGGCTTCTGAAGGCGTCCGGATGGCCGGGGCCCCGCGCGCAGCTTAGCGTGCTGGAAGGGGTCCTCTGCGGAAGGAACGCCATGAAGCTCGACAAGCCGGTGACCGGCGGGCCCTGCTGGACCGAGCTGGGGACGAACGACCTGGAGGCCGCCAAGCGGTTCTACACGGAGCTGTTCGGCTGGCGTCCGCAGACGGATCCGCGTCAGGAGGCGGGCGGTTACACGGTCGCGCACCTCGGGGACGCGGCGGTGGCCGCGCTCAGCCCGCTGTACCAGGAGGGGCAGCCGGTCGCGTGGAACGTGTCGTTCGCGGTGACGGACGCGGACGCCGCCGTGGCGAAGGTGACGGCGGAGGGCGGGGCCGTCCTGGTCAGCCCCATGGACATCTTCGACGTGGGCCGCTTCGCGGTGGTCGTCGACCCGGCGGGCGCGGCCTTCCAGCTCTGGCAGCCCCGGGCCTTCGCGGGCGCGGGCCTGCTCAACGAGCCCGGCGCGCTGGGCTGGGTTGAGCTGCTGACCCGGGCCCCCGAGCGGGCCGTGGTCTTCTACACCGGGCTCTTCGGGTGGAGCGTCAACGCCTCGGAGCACTACACGCAGTGGGGCATCGACGGCGCGGACTTCGGCGGGATGGTGCGGATGGACGAGAAGTTCCCGCCCGAGGTGCCGCCGCACTGGCTGCCGTACTTCGCGGTGACGGACGTCGACACCACCGCGGCCACGGCGACCGAGGCGGGCGGCACCGTCCTCATGGAGCCCACCTCGGTCCCCGGCGGACCCCGCATCGCGGTGCTGCGGGATCCCCAGGGCGCGGTCTTCGGCGTGTACCGGGCGGGCGACGAGGGCTGACGTCAGGACTGCGCGAGCGGTGTCACCGTCACCTGGTCGATGACCGGCGCGTACGCCGAGCGCTGCCCGTGTTCGTTCCTCGACTCGCCGGCGAAGTCCGGGAGTTCGTCCGCCGTGAAGGTGAGTGTGTTGGGGCCCTCGTGCAGGGTGACGGGGACGGAGAGGTTCCAGAAGTTGTTGAAGTGGAAGGTGGTGGGGAACAGGACGCGCTGCGGGCCCTCGCCGTTGACCGTGATGTCGGCGTGGCGGCAGACCGGGTCCGGGTTGTAGTGGGTGGAGGGCGCCTGCTCCCCGTTGGAGTAGCGGACGGTCAGGGCGTGGCGTCCGGCGCGGTGCGCCGTGACGGTCAGGGTGAGCGTGTTGGCGGGCCCGGCTCCGACACCGTCGACGGCCTTCCCGCCGGTCGCGTACGGATATCCGGCGACCTTGGCCGCACCGGTGGCGATGCCCTCCTCGGCGGCGTACGTCGCGGTGGGCAGCAGCCCGCGCGAGGGGCCGACGCGCAGCCGGTCGACGATCAGCCGGTCCGAACTCCCCGTCACTGTCACCTTGTTGACGCCTCCGGCCAGGAAGAGCGGGACGGTTCCGCGCGCGACGGGTCCGATCTCCTCGCCGTTCACGGTGAGTTGCCCCTCCCCCGGGCCGAGCAGGTCCACGCTCACGGCGGCCTCGCCGTCGTCGGCGGCGTGCACCCAGAACGTGGCGGTGCCACCGCGCGGGAGCACCGCGACCCCCGGCCCGGAGGCTCCCCGGTGGGCGTGGCTGACCACGGCCCCGCCCCCGAGATCGGCGAACTCGGCGTCGTACACGGCGGTTTCGTCCGCGCCGCGCAGCACGAGGTCGAGTTTGTCGACGACCGCGTCGCCCTTCGTGACACCGAGGTCGGGGTCCTGGGCGGCGAGGGTGATCCGGTGCGGGCCCGCGGTCAGCTCGACGCGGGTGTCGGTGTGGCCCCACACGGCCCACTTGTAGCCGAGCGGCAGCCGCAGTTCGCGCGGGTCCTCCCCGTCCACGCGCAGGAAGACGTTGGTGGGGCCCTGTTCGCGGACCAGTTCGGCCTGGTTGTGGGAGCCCGCGAAGACCCGGATGTCGTAGGTGCCGTCCTCCGGGACCTCGACGTCGAAGGCGAGCACGCCGTCGGAGCCGGTGCGCAGTCCGCCCACGTGATAGCCGCCCGAGGTGGCGAACTTGTCGACCGCGGAGGGTGATCCTTCGGGCCCGTTCTTCGAGTAGCCGCCGCCGGTGTAGGTGGCGTCCTCGGCCTCGTACGTCCGCCTGAAACGCACCGAGGGCGGCAGGAAGGAGGCCCCGTCACCGGCCGGCGAGAGGATCGCCTGGTAGGCCGACATCTCGTCCAGACCCGTCAGGGAGAACACCACCCGGCCGTCCACCACGGGGAGTTCACCGTCGAGGAGGCCCAACGGCTGCTCGCTCGCCCCGAGTTGCCCCGTCCAGGGGATCTCGGACAGCCTCACATGGACCCGCTCGCCGAACACGTCGGTGTCCACGCCTTCGAAGACGATGTCCGCCGCTCCCCCGGAGCCGCCGAAGAGCACCCGCGCCTGCCGTTTGCCCAGGTCCAGCGCGGCCACGCCCTGGAGGGTGTACTGCTCGTTCGGATGCGGGGCGACGACCCGGACGGTGTTCCCGGTCAGCTGTCCGTAGGCGTTGAACAGCCACCACTGCCCGTTGGCCTTGTTCGCCTCCACCGCCGAGTCGTTGAGGTTGCCGGCGATGTTCCAGTACGCGAGGTCGGCGTCGACCTTGGACTCCTCGATCGCGGCGATCCACTGGATGATCTGCCCCGGCACGGAGACGTGGTAATTGTGCGCGTACTCGTTGATGTTGACCGGCAGCGGGCCGATCCCCAACTCGCGCTCCAGCTCCCGGTACTTGGCGATGTTGGTGCGCACCTCGTCGGGCGAGGACAGCTCGTGCCAGGTGACCACGTCCGGCAGCACGTCCCGCGCCTTGGCGAACTCCAGGAAGTCCCTGACCTCCGGATACAGGATGCAGGTGTTGGGTCCGGCGATCCGCGCGCCGGGGTCGAGGTCCTTGATGAGGCGGTACGACGCCTCCCAGGCCGCGAAGTAGGGGCCGGGCTCGGTGTGCCAGGAGACCCCGTCGTAGCTGAACTCCCCGTCGCCGAACATGTTGCCCTCGGGCTCGTTGAACGGCACGTACACGATGTGCGATCTCAACTCCCCCAGCGTCAGCACCTGTTCGGCCTGTCGGCGGATCACGTCCAGGTGTCCGGCGAGCTTCTCCTCGCCGTCGGCGCCCGGCCATTCGTAGGGGAAGCCGCGGTAGAAGTCGGGGATGTAGACGTAGACGTCCCGGCCGCCGCCCGCGACGAAGGACGGCAGGATCTCCAGGGCGTCGCCGCCGGGGTGCTGGATGCCGTCCTGCGCCTTGGTGGTCACGGTGCGCGGGTACATGCCCTCGACCACCACGCGGCTCGGGACGCCGTCGCCGTAGAGGCCGTAGAGGGTGCCGCTCGCCCCGCCGTGGAAGGGGCCGGTCTCGGTGCCGAGGTCGATGGTGAGCTTCTCGGGGGCGGGGCCTTGAGCTGCCACGGCATCCATCCTTCGTCCGGTATTCCGTATGCCGCTCGATGATCCGAACGGCCTGGTCGAACGTAGGAAGCGGGTGCGTTCCACGTCAACAGGGAGAAGTTTCCGAAACTTCCGAAACCGCAGGTGGGGGCGGGTCGGACGCGGGGGCGGCCGGCGTCGCGAGCGGAGCCGGGGGGGCAGCCCCTGGCCATGGAGCGAGCCCGTGGTCAGACCCGCTGACCGCCTACGAGGTGAGCGGATCTGCTCCCCCGCACGCTCCCCGTGTACACCCTTGCGCTCGATTGCGCGCCGCGCGGCCCGGGCAGCTTCTGACCGATCGGCGGACCGTCGAGGGGGGAGGCGCGCGTGCACGGATCTGCTTCGCCCGGCTGGCTGCTGGTGGCGCTGTGTACGGCGACCGGGGCGTACTGCCTGCTGCGGATGCGCAGCTCCGTGGAGGAGCAGCGCAGAGCCGCGGGCGGTGAGGCGTTGATGGGCTTCGGCATGGCCGCGATGGCGGTCCCGGCCGCGGTGTTCACGCCACCGCAGTGGGCCTGGCCCGCCTACGCGGCGGTGTTCGGCACGGCCGCGCTGCGCGCCCTGTGGACGGCGCGCACGAGCCCGCACCATCTGCACCACCTCGTGGGCGCCGTGGCGATGGTCTACATGGCGGTGGTGATGGCCGCCACCCCCGGACACCACGGCGGTTCCGGAGTCCCGCTGCTGACCGGGGTGTTGCTGCTCTACTTCACGGGGTACGTCCTGCTCTCGGGCGCCCGTCTGATCCCCATGACCGCCGGGGGCGGAACCGTCGGGTGGGGCGACCGCCCCGAGGTGGCGCGCGCCTGCCGGCTGTCGATGGGCATCGCGATGGTGGCCATGCTGCTGACCCTGTGACGGTGGTGCCGGCCCCCAGACGCCGTACGCATCCGTTGTCTGCGTCACTTCGGCCCCATGGACCGTACCGCCGGGCGTCGGTGCGCTCGTAGGGTGCTCCCATGATGCTCCCCGCGGCACTGTTGCTGCTCGGCGCCCTGACCGCCGTCGTCGCTCCCCGGCTGCTGGCCCGGGCCGACTGGGCGGACCGAGAACCGGTGCTCGCGCTGTGGCGGTGGCAGTGCGTGGTGGCGGCGGTACTGCTGTGCTGCGTGCTGTCGATGACGCTGAGCGCGGCGGTCGCCTGGCAGGCGGTGCGCGGTCATGTGTTCGCCCCGGCGCCGCGTTCGGTGGTGGACGCGTACACGCTGGGCACGGCGGGTCCGTGGGCCGCGGCGACGGCGGTCGCGCTCGCCTGCGGTGGCGTGTGGACCGGGGCGATGCTGGTGCGTGAGGTCGTACGGGCACGCAGGCGCCGCCGGTCGCGCCGGGCCGAACTCCTCGCCCGCGCCCCGCAGTTGCCCGGCGAGGGGCCCGAGAGCCGGCTCGTGGTGCTGGAGGGTGAGCGGCCGGACGCCTGGTGGCTGCCGGGTGCGGCGCCTCGGTTCGTGGTGACGACCGCCGCGCTGCGGCGGCTCAAGGGCAGGCAGTTGGACGCCCTGGTCGCCCACGAGGAGGGGCACGCGCAGGCCCGGCACGACTGGTTGCTGCACTGCTCGGCCGCGCTGGCGGGCGGGTTTCCGCAGGTGCCGGTGTTCGCGGCCTTCCGTGACGAGATGCACCGGCTGGTGGAGCTGGCGGCCGACGACATGGCGTCCCGGCGGTTCGGCCGCCTCACGACGGCCCTCGCGCTGGTCGAACTCAACGAGGACCGGGGCGTGTTCGGTCCCTCCTCCACCCCGCACGGCCATGTACCGCAGCGGGTGCACCGTCTGCTGGCCCCACCGGACCGCTTCACCCCGGCGAAGCGGCTGCGGCTGACGGCGGCGGCCGCGTTGGTGCCGGTGGTGCCGGTGCTGCTGGTGTTCGTGCCGGGGTTGCGGGCGCTGGGGTAGTCGGCGGTGGAGTAGTGGGCGGCGACATGGGGACCCGGATAGTGAGGTGCTCGCGCCACATGTCGGCCGGTGACAGGAACTTCCCGCGCCGCATATGGGCCCACAACAGAGGCTGCCCGCACCCAGAAGACGGCCGCCCGTAACCCGGGATTCGCCTCACGCCCCACCCGTCGGCGAGGATCGCAGTATGCACCCCACGTCCGTGGACTCCCCGCCCCGCCCGCCGGCGCACCGCACCGCCGCTCGCGTCACCGGTGTCCTGGCGCTGTGCTCAGTGCTGCTGCTCGTCCTGGTCGCCATCGAGTGGCACCCCTTGATCGCCGTCGACCAGGACATCGCCGACACCACGCACCGCTGGGCGGTCGACGACCCGGGGTGGACGCATGTCTTCCGGATCCTGACGGACTGGGTCTGGGACCCCTGGACGATGCGTATCCTCTGCGCGGTCGTGGTGATCTGGCTGGTGTGGCGACGCAACGCTGTCTGGACGGCGGTATGGCTGGCGGCCACATGTGCGCTGGGCACACTGGTCCAGCAGGTCCTCAAGGCCGCGGTCGGCCGCGAACGCCCCGTCTGGCCCGACCCGGTCGACTCCGCCCACTTCGCGGCGTACCCGTCGGGCCACGCCCTCACGGCGACGGTCGTCTGCGGCCTCCTCCTGTGGCTCCTCCACCACAGCGGCGCGGGCCGCGCGGTCTGGCGCACAGCCCTGTCCATCTCCGTCGTCTCAGTCGTAGGCGTAGGCCTCACCCGCATCTGGCTCGGCGTCCACTGGCCCTCCGACGTCCTCGGCGGCTGGCTCCTGGGCGCGATGCTCGTGTCCCTGGCGGTGGCCGTCCACCAGCGCTACCGCCCGTGACCGGGGCCCCGGCGCGGCGCTACACCTATGTGGGTCCACCCGAACTCCGCTCACCGGCACGACGGGGTGCGGAGGGCCGGACCATCCACGACAGCACGGACCTGACCGCCTGGCTCTCCGAGCGCGGGCCTGCCGAATCGGCCGAGCCGTTCACCTTCGTGGTCGCCCTCGACGGGCTGCTGCGGCTGGCGCCCCGCAGAAGCGAGCACGTGTCCTGCGCGGGAGGCGGGGATGTGCTGGCCGCGGGCGAGGTGGGCTTCAGCCGCGCCACAGGCCCGTGGGCGGTGCACGAGGTCTCCAACCAGTCCACCGGGTACTGCCCCGACCTGGACTCGTGGCAGGCGGTCGCCCGTGCCCTGGAGCTCGCCGGGGTCGGACATCCCGGCCGGTTCACGCACGCGGTGGTGTTCCGGCGGTGCGAGGAATGCGGGGAGCGTTCGATCGTGCGGGAGGGAGACTTCGTCTGCGTGTTCTGCGGGAGCGACCTTCCCCTGGCCTGGAACGCGGGCCCGTAAGATCACCCGTATGGCTGCCGTGTTGTTCGACTTCTCCGGGACGCTCTTCCGTATCGAGTCCACCGAGTCGTGGCTGCGGGGCGGGCTCGCCGAGGCCGAGGTCGTGGTCGGGGAGGACGAGGTCGTTCGGGTGGCGCGGGCTCTGGAGCGGGTGGGGGCGCTGCCCGGTGGGGCCGCGCCCGGGATGCCGCTGCCGAGTGAACTCGCCGCCGTGTGGGAGATCCGGGACGAGAGCGCCGAGCTGCACCGGGCCGCGTACACCGGCGTGTCCCGGCAGGTCCCGCTCCCGGAACCGCGCCTGCACGACCTGCTGTACGACCGGCACATGTCCCCCGACGCCTGGCTGCCGTACCAGGACGCCACCGAGGTACTGCGCACCCTGCGCGAGCGCGGCATCCGCGTGGGTGTGGTCAGCAACATCGGCTGGGATCTGCGCCCTGTGTTCCGCGCACATGGGCTGGACCCCTATATCGACGCGTACGTGCTGTCGTACGAACACGGCATCCAGAAACCGGACCCCCGCCTCTTCAAGACCGCCTGCACCGCCCTCGGCGTCGAACCCGGCGACACCCTGATGGTCGGCGACGACCGGCGCGCGGACGGCGGTGCCGCGGCGCTGGGCTGCGCGGTGCACTTCGTGGACCATCTGCCGGTGGAGCGGCGACCGCACGGACTGCTGCCGGTCCTCGACCTGGTCGGCTGACCGAGAGCGCCCGAAAAGGCCCCGAGATCGGTGGCCGAAAAGAGGGCGCCCACCCCGCTGGAAAGTCGCCCGAGGACACCACTGGGGCGGTATGCTCGCCCACCCTGGACGATCCCCCGCGTCGCCCAGAGCAGGCGGCAGCCCTGATCAGGCCCTTTCCAGGTCCGATCCGAACGCGCTGAGTATAGTTGGCTGATAGCCAGTCAACGCAGGAGTTACAGCATGTCCCCGCGCAGCGCCTCGGTCAATGAAGAGTTGCGCCGCCGTTCCCGGGAACGTCTCCTGCAGGCCGCACTCGAACTGGTCTCCGAGCGCGGCTACGAGGCCACGACCCTCGGCGACATCGCGGACCGGGCCGGCTCGGCGCGCGGCCTGGTGTCGTACTACTTCCCCGGCAAGCGCCAGCTCGTGCAGTCCGCCGTCCACCGGCTCATGCACCGCACCCTGGAGGAGGCGCTGGAGCGCGAGCCGCGCACCGAGGACGGCCGAGAGCGGATGGCCCGGGCCATCGACGCGGTCCTGGGCCTGGCCCGCGACCGGACCGTGCTGATGCGCCAGCACATGGCCGGACTGCTGGACACCTACGGCTTCGTGGAGTGCCCGGAACAGCAGCGGCTGGCCCAGTTGCTGCGGGACACCGTGGAACGGCACGGTTCACGGGACGTGGACGCCGACTACCCGATGCTGCGTTCCCAGCTCATGGGCGCCGTCTACGCGATGGTGATGCCGAACGTCCCCATGCCGATCGCGATGCTGCGCGCCGAACTGTTCGCCCGCTACCACCTCGACCGGGACCAGGGCGTCCCGCCGGGCACCGAGGCACCCGACGGGACGTACGACTCCGATCTGTCCCGGTTCTTCGAGACGGGCCTGGGGCCCGGGGATCAGTCGAAGTAGTCCGGCTGTGTCTGCACGTTGAGCCCGGACAGCCTGACCTTCTTGGCCGGATCCGTGCGCCGGTCGCTGAGCTTCAGCACGTCGAAGCCCTTCGCGATGTCGTTCGAGTAGATGTAGCCGTTGTAGTAGTACGCCGACCAGGGTCCCGCCGTGGTGAGCCGCTCGGTGTTCACCGGGCCGCGCTCGAAGTAGGCGATCTCCTTCGGCTTCGAGGAGTCGGTGAACTCCCAGACGGAGACACCGCCCTGGTACCAGGCCTGGACCATGATGTCGCGGCCCTTGACCGGGATCAGCGAGCCGTTGTGGGCGACGCACACCTCGACGTCCGCCTGGTACCGCGGAATCTTGAAGTAGCTGCGGAAGACCAGCTTGCGCTTGTCGCCCTTGCCAACGATGTCGTAGATGCCGTCGGCACCACGGTTCGGACCGATCGCCGCGTTGCAGGTGGCCGCACCGCCGCCGCCCAACTCGTCGGTGAACACGACCTTGTTGGCCTTCTGGTTGAAGGTCGCCGAGTGCCAGAACGCGAAGTTGACGTTGTCCTGCACCTGGTCGATGACCTTCGGGTGCTCCGGGTCCTTGATGGAGAAGAGGATGCCGTCGCCCATGCAGGCACCGGCCGCCAGGTCCTTCTCGGGGAGCACGGTGATGTCGTGGCAGCCGGTGGTCTTGGAGACACCCGGGTTGGTGGGCGCTCCGGGGTTGCCGCCGCCGTCCGGGCCCTCACCGGGGAAGAGCACCGGGAAGCCCACGACCGCCGCCTTCTCGGGGGCGTTGCGCGGCACCTTGATGACGGAGATGCCGTCGTGCGGGGGCTGGCAGTCGGGGTAGGTGGCGCTCGGCGAGTACGAGGAGACGTAGATGTAGACGTTCCTGCGCTCCGGCACCAGCGTGTGGGTGTGCGAGCCGCAGGCGGTCTCGACGGCGGCGACGTACCTGGGGTTCGCCTTGTCGCTGATGTCGAAGACCTTCATGCCCTCCCACGACGACTTCTCGGTCGCGGGCTGGGTGGTGCTGCTGCAACTGCTGTCGCTGCGCGAGGAGTCGGTGGACAGGAACAGCAGGTTGCCGGAGACGGAGATGTCGTTCTGCGAGCCCGGGCAGAGCACCTGGGCGACGGTCTTCGGCGCCTTCGGGTTGCTGATGTCGAAGATACGGAAGCCGTCGTAGTTGCCGGAGTAGGCGTACTTCCCCTGGAAGGCCAGGTCCGAATTGGTGCCGGGCAGCGCGTCCTTGGGGACGTTGACGAGGTGCTCGATGTTGTCGGAGTGGACGATCTCGTCCTGGCCGGGTATCTCGCCGTCGGCGATCGCCGCCCTCACCTCGGCCTCGGTGCTCTTCGACACCTCCTCGCTCGCGGCCGGCCTGTCTCCCGGATCGGGGGTCGCCACGGCCGGACCGGCGGTCAGCAGCGCGGCCAGGAGACCGGCGGCCGCGGCGACGACTCCCAGTCGTCTGTGGCGGGTTCGGGGGGTTCTCAACAGGATCACTGTTCTCTCCCTGTGCCCTTCATGTGGAAACGTTTCACGCACCCCCGAAGTATCGTCTTCACCATGCACAGATCAATAGAGGGCAACGAACCTGTAATGAAGGGCTCTCGGGCCGCCGTTGTGCTATTGCGCCGTGCGCCCGTCGCGACGGCCGCGCTGGTCGCCGTGGCGGCACTCACCCTGGGGGGCTGCGACTCCGGCTCGGACGCCAAGCCGGCCTCGGCGACCGGCCCTTCGGTCCTCGTACCGGGCAAGCCGGGCGAGGCGAACCGCACCCTGTCCGCAGAGGACGCCGAGGAGCAGCGCGCCGACGACGACACTCCCAACTCCGCGGACGTGACCTACGCCCGCATGATGATCGAGCACCACACCCAGGCCCTGGATATGACCGAACTGGCCCCGAAACGTGCCGAGTCGGCGAAGGTGAAGGCCCTCGCTGAGCGGATCTCGGCGTCCCAGGGCCCGGAGATCGCCGCGATGCGGGCCTGGCTGAAGGAGTACGGCGAGTCCGAGAAGAGCGAGGACCACGACCACGCGACGATGCCGGGTATGGCGACCGAAACTCAGCTCGACAACCTGCGCGCCGCCCGCGGAAAGGCGTTCGACCAGCTCTTCCTCACGCTGATGACGACCCACCACCAGGGCGCGATCACCATGGCGACGGAGGTGAAGGGCCAGGGCAACAACGTCCGGATCGAGGAGATGGCGGACGACGTGGTCGCCCAGCAGACCAGTGAGATCAACCGGATGCGGGACATGCTCTGACCCCCGGTGGTAGGACGGGGCTCCGATCGGCGCCTACCAGTGGGGAGTTGGGCATGGCGGCACAGAACATCGACGAGGTCGTGGACGGACTTGCCGGGATCGTGCGGGACGCCACCCGCGCCCGTGACCGGATCGGGTACTTCGCGGCGCTGTACCGCCAGGTGACGGTGGAGATCCGTACCGCGATCCACGAGGGGCGGTTCGAGGACGGTGCCCGCATGGACCGTTTCGACACGCACTTCGGCAACCGCTACTTCGAGGCGTACGACGCCTGGCGTCGCGACGGGAGCGGACCGCGGTGCTGGCGCGAGACGTTCGGACTCCTCGACGACTCCGACACCGTCATCGTCCAGCACCTGGTCCTCGGCGTGAACGCCCACATCAACCTCGACCTGGCCGTCGCCGCCGCGCGGACCAGCCCGGGCGCGGAGATCCAGTCGCTGCGCAGCGACTTCCTGCTGATCAACGACATCCTCGCGCGGGTGGTGCTGGCCGTGCAGGACTCGGTCGACGCGCTGTCGCCCCTGATGTCGCTGCTGGACAAGGTCGGGGGCCGCGCCGACGAGCGGATCCTCGACTTCAGCGTCCGTCAGTCCCGTGCGGAGGCCTGGTACAACGCGGTCCTGCTGGCCGGGCAGAGCGAGACCGAACGCGCGGCCACCATCGACCGGCTCGACGTCCGTGCCGCCGTGCTCGCCCGGCTGATCGCGCGCCCGAACGGCCTCGTCCGACCGGCGCTCGAGCTGATCCGGAGAACGGAGAACCACGACGTGCCGACCGTCGTCACCCACCTGGACAACGCCATGGCGCGCACGTCCGCCCGGTAGTCCTCCGCCCCTCGAACCGGCCTGCTCAGCGGCGCGCGTGACGTGGCGTCAGAAAACCCGCGTCACGTGCCTGGGCGATCAGCCGGAGCGACTTGCGGCGGCTGTGGCCGGTCGCCGACATCACGGCGAGCACGGGATCGTGCCCGTCCTCCTGGGCCGCCAGGTACTCCTGGGCCAGCAGCCAGCGCCCCTCGGCACCGCGCGGCCAGGCCGGACGCGCCCGGCTGACCGGCTCCTCGGCGGCCTCCGCGCCTTCTGGGGGAGCCATGCCGCACGCCTCGAAGATCGGCCCCTCGATCCGGTCCGCGAGTGCCGCCAGGTCGTCGAGCGACAGCGCCGGCTGTGCCCGTACGTCCTCCAGCGAGACGCACCCCTCGGCCACCACGGCGAGCACGTCCACCCGGGCGCCGTCGTCGAAGGCGAGCCGGACGTGGAACCACGACGTCGCGGTCTCGTCCTCCTGCACTTCCCACGCGGGCCACACGGACACGGTGCCGTCCGTAGGACAGCGATCAGAAAGATTAAGAAAGGATGCTTCAAACACATACGCAACGTAACCGCATGATCACATTCCATACGAACGGACACGCATGGGCAGGACACGCAGCACCCTGTCAGCGGAGCGGCCGCGGTGCGATCCTGGAGTCATGCGTGTCGCCGTCGTCGGCTCCGGGCCGAGCGGGTGCTACACCGCCCAGAGCCTGGTCCAGCTGAACCCCGAGGTGCTCGTCGACGTCCTGGACCGGCTGCCGTGTCCGTACGGTCTGGTGCGCTACGGCGTGGCGCCGGACCACGAGAAGATCAAGTCGCTCCAGAACAACCTGCGGACCGTCCTGGAGCACGATCGCGTACGGTTTCTCGGCGGCGTCGGGATCGGGCCGGGCGGGGTGCTCGCGGCGCGGCTGCGCGAGCTGTACGACGCCGTCGTGTACTGCGTGGGCGCCGCCACCGACCGGCATCTGGGGATCCCGGGCGAGGACCTGCCGGGCAGCTGGTCGGCGACCGAGTTCGTCTCCTGGTACAGCGCGCACCCCGACGCCACCGCCGACGGTTTCACGACCGGCGTGCGCTCCGCGGTGGTCATCGGCGTGGGGAACGTCGCGGTCGACGTGACGAGGATCCTGGCGCGGGGAGTCACCGAGCTCAGCCCCACCGACATGCCCCAGACCGCGCTCACCGCGCTCGCGGCCAGCCGGGTGACGGACATCCACATGGTCGGGCGGCGGGGCCCCTCGCAGGCCCGCTTCACCACGAAGGAGCTGCGCGAGCTGGGCGGCCTGCCGGACACCGAAGTCGACGTACAGGCCGAGGAGTTGGCACTGGACCCGGCATACCTCGACCCTTCGGCCCTGCCCGCCCCGCAGCGCCGGAACGTGGAGGTGCTGCGCGGCTGGGCGGATGCCGTACGACAGGACGCGCCCCGCAGGATCGCCCTGCGCTTCTTCCTGCGCCCGGTCGAACTCCTCACCGACGGTGGCCGCGTGGGCGCGGTGCGCTTCGAACGGACGACTCCGGACGGCCGGGGCGGGGTCATCGGCACGGGCCAATTCGAGGAGATCCAGGCGCAGTTGGTGTTGCGTTCCGTTGGCTACCTCGGCGTGCCTCTGGAGGGCCTCCCCTTCGACCCGGCGACCGGAACGGTCCCGCACCTCGCTGGCCGCGTCCTGCGCGAGGGAACGGTGTCACCGGGCGAGTACGTCGCCGGCTGGATCAAGCGCGGCCCGACAGGAGTCATCGGCACGAACAGACCGTGCGCGAAGGAGACGGCGACGTCGTTGCTGGAGGACGCGCTGACGCTCGTAGCCGAAGATCGACACGAGGACCCGCTCACCGTCCTGCGTGCTTGGGGCGTCGATCCGGTCGAGTGGACAGGGTGGCAGGCAATCGAACAAGCCGAGGCACGACTGGGCGCATCCCTGGGCAGGCGTGTGGTGAAACTCCCCGACTGGCAGTCCCTGATGAACGCCGCGCACGGCAGTACCGACTAGGGGCGCGGGGAACTGCGCGACAAGCCACAGACAACCGGCACCCGGAAACCCAGCAGCAACCCACCCGAAATCAACAATCTGTTCAAGGAGCCTACGGTCTCAGACATGCCCCAAACCGCTCCCGTACACCCCGTGGACGAAGTCCCCCCGGTCAGACAACTCGCCGCCTTCGGCCTGCAACACGTCCTCGCGATGTACGCCGGCGCCGTGGCCGTCCCCCTCATCGTCGGCAGCGCGATGAAACTGTCGCCCGCCGACCTGGCGTACCTGATCACCGCCGACCTCCTGGTCTGCGGCATCGCCACCCTCATCCAGTGCATCGGCATCTGGCGCTTCGGCGTACGTCTGCCGATCATGCAGGGCTGCACCTTCGCCGCCGTCTCCCCCATGGTGCTGATCGGCACGACGGGCGGCGGACTCCCCGCGATCTACGGCTCGGTGATCGTCGCGGGGCTGGCGATCATGCTGCTCGCACCGGTCTTCGGCAGACTCCTCCGCTTCTTCCCGCCACTCGTCACCGGCACGGTGATCCTGATCATCGGCATCTCGCTGCTGCCCGTCGCGGGCAACTGGGTTGCCGGAGGCGTCGGTTCACCGGACTTCGGCGCGCCGAAGAACATCGCGCTGGCCGCGTTCGTACTGCTGGTGGTGCTGGGCGTGCAGCGCTTCGCGCCCGCCTTCCTGAGCCGGATCGCGGTGCTGATCGGCATCGTGGTGGGGCTCGCGGTGGCCGTCCCCTTCGGGTTCACGGACTTCAGCGGGGTGGGCGACGCCGACTGGGTCGGCATCAGCACGCCGTTCCACTTCGGCGCGCCCACCTTCGAGTTCTCGGCGATCGTGTCGATGCTGGTCGTCGCGCTGGTGACGATGACCGAGACGACCGGCGATCTGATCGCGGTCGGCGAGATGACCGACCGCAGGGTCGAGCCGCGCTCCCTGTCCGACGGTCTGCGCGCCGACGGCCTGTCGACCGTCCTCGGCGGTGTCTTCAACACCTTCCCCTACACGGCGTACGCCCAGAACGTCGGCCTGGTCGGCATGACCCGGGTGCGCAGCCGCTGGGTCGTCGCCACGGCGGGCGGCATCCTCGTACTCCTCGGCCTGCTCCCCAAGTTGGGCGCGGTGGTCGCGGCGATACCCGCGCCGGTGCTGGGCGGCGCGGGTCTGGTGATGTTCGGGACGGTGGCGGCGAGCGGCCTCAGGACGCTCACCCAGGTGGACTTCAAGGGCAACAACAACCTGACCGTGGTGGCTGTTTCAGTGGCGATGGGTGTGCTGCCGGTCGGCGTGCCGACGATCTACGAGAAGTTCCCCGACTGGTTCCAGACGGTGATGAACAGCGGGATCAGCGCGGGCTGTCTCACCGCGATCGTGCTGAACCTGCTCTTCAACCACCTTCCGGCGAAGGCCGGTTCAGTCGCTCCCGAGCCGGACGGCCTGGCGGGCGGCGGCGTCGAGGAGGGCGTCCAGAAGCCCCGGGAAGAGACCGTCTAGGTCACCGCGGCGCAGGCCGTTCATCTTGGCCGTGCCCCGGTAGGTCTGCTGGATCAGCCCGGCCTCGCGCAGCACCCGGAAGTGGTGGGTGGTCGTGGACTTGGTGACGGGCAGGTCGAAGTGCGAACAGGAGAGCTCGTCGCCGGCGGCGGCGAGCTCTCGCGCGATCCGCAGCCGCATCGGGTCGGAGAGCGCGTGCAGGATGCCCTCCAGACGGATCTCCTCGCGCGCCGGGTGCGGGAGGTCGCGGCTGCTGACGGCGGGAGTGGTCACGGCGGCTCACTTCTTCCGGTCATCGGGGGATTCCGTCGGGCGGAACCCTTCCGGGGTCCCTCCAGAGGATCCATAGTACGAGACCTCTCGTAGTTTGACACTCGACGTACTACGATGCCTATCGTACGAGTCGACCACCGGTCCCGTGACGAATGGAGCCCGCCGTGAGTGCACTCTTCGAGCCCTACACCCTGCGTGACGTGACGATCCCGAACCGGGTGTGGATGCCGCCGATGTGCCAGTACTCGGCCGCCGCGGCGGGCCCCGACACCGGCGCACCCAACGACTGGCACTTCGCCCACTACGCGGCTCGGGCGGCCGGCGGCGCGGGCCTGATCATCGTCGAGGCGACCGGTGTCAGCCCCGAGGGCCGCATCTCCCCCCACGACCTCGGCATCTGGAACGACACCCAGGTCGAGGCCTTCCACCGGATCACCCGCTTCCTGGTCTCCCAGGGCACGGTCCCCGGCATCCAGCTGGCGCACGCGGGCCGCAAGGCCTCCACCGACCAGCCCTGGAAGGGCGGCGCGCCGCTCGCCCCGGAGGCCGGCGGTTGGCAGCCGCTGGGCCCGAGCCCGGTCGCCTACAACGAGGCGCACCCGGTACCGACCGAACTGACGACCGCTCAGATCACCGAGATCGTCGGCCAGTTCGCGGACGCGGCCCGCCGTGCGCTCGCCGCCGGATTCGAAGTCGCCGAGATCCATGGGGCGCACGGCTATCTGATCGGCAACTTCCTCTCCCCGCACAGCAATCACCGCACCGACGAGTACGGCGGCTCGTACGAGAACCGCACCCGGTTCGCACTGGAGGTCGTGGACGCCGTACGCGAGGTGTGGCCCGAGGAGAAGCCCCTCTTCTTCCGTGTCTCGGCGACCGACTGGCTGGAGGAGGGCGGCTGGACGCCGGACGACACGGTCCGCTTCGCGCACGACCTCAAGGCGCACGGCATCGACCTCCTGGACGTCTCCTCCGGCGGCAACGCCTCCGGCGTCCGCATCCCGGTCGGCCCCGGCTACCAGGTCCCCTTCGCGGCCCGCGTCAAGGCGGAGACCGCTCTCCCGGTCGCCGCCGTCGGTCTCATCACCGACACCGAGCAGGCCGAGAAGATCCTCTCCAACGGCGAGGCGGACGCGGTCCTCCTCGGCCGCGAACTCCTCCGCAACCCGTCCTGGGCCCGGCACGCGGCACGGGAACTGGGCGGAGAGGTACACGTGCCGGAGCAGTACCACCGGTCGGTCTGAGCCCTGCCGGTGACGACGGTGGGCCGAGGACGCGCCCTCGACCCACCGCGCGCGCAGGTCAACCCGCTGTGCAGGCCGTCCCGTTGAGCGAGTAGGAACCCGGTGCCGCACTGTTCCCCGTGTGGTTCGCCTGGTACCCGATGCTGACGCTCGCGTTCGGGGCGAGCGTCGCGTTGTACGTCGCGTTCGTCGCCGTCACCGTGCCGGAGGCTGGGGCGTACGTGGCGTTCCAGCCGTTGGTGATGGTCTGGCCGGTGGGGAGGGTGAAGGCGAGTTGCCAGCCGTTGATCGCCGTGGTGCCGGTGTTGGTGATCGTCAAGGACGCCGTCAGGCCCGTGCTCCAGGCGTTTGTCGTGGCCGTCACCTTGCAGGCGCCCGGCTGGGGTTGGGGCGCCGGGCCGGAGGTGTCGAGGCCGAAGAAGGTGAGGGCGCGGGAGGCCATGCCCCAGCTGTAGAGGTTGTGGCCGACGCCCTGGAGGCTGATCGCCTCGACGGGGGCGCGGTCACCGGTGGCGCCGTAGCGGGTGCGGGTCCAGCCGGAGACGGGTGAGTCCGTGGCCGCCGGGGTCTGGCTGACACCGAGGACGTTGGTCCACTGCTTGATCTCCTCCCCGAAGTTGGGGTAGCGCAGCACGTCGTCCTCGGTGCCGTGCCACACCTGCATCCGGGGGCGGGCGCCGGTGTAGCCGGGGTAGGCGGCGCGGACCAGGTCGCCCCACTCCTGCGGGGTGTGGGTGATCGTGCCGCCGGAGCAGGCGCTGTTCCACTCGGAGCCGTCCGTGGTGGCGAAGCAGCCGAAGGGGACGCCCGAGAAGGCCGCGCCCGCCGCGAAGACGTCCGGATAGTCGCCCAGCAGGACGTTCGTCATCATCGCGCCGCTGGAGATACCGGTGACGAAGATCTTGCTCGTGTCCGCGGAGTACGTGGAGACCGTCCAGTCGACCATCGACTTGATGCCGACCGGGTCGCTGCCGCCGCCCCGCTTGAGGGCCTGCGGCGAGGAGACGTCGAAGCACTTGCTGGCCCGGGTGACGGACGGGTACACGACCACGAAGCCGTAGGTGTCGGCCAGTTGGGCCCACTCGGTGCCGTTGTACATGGCCGGTCCGGAGCCGGTGCAGTAGTGCACGGCCACCACGATCGCGGGATGCGCGGTGACGTTGTCCGGTACGTAGACGTACATCTGGAGGTTGCTCGGGTTCGTGCCGAAGCCCGTGACCTCGGTGAGGGTCGCGGTGGGCACCGCCTCGGTACGGGCCGCCGCCGTGGGCGCGGTCAGGAGCGCCGCCGCGAGTAACGACAGCACGGCCAGCAGTGCCGAACTCAGTCGTCCGCGCGCGGAGTTGTGGGGGGTGATGGACACGTCCTTGCCCCTTTCGGTCGGCAGGAAGATGGGTCCGGTGCGACAGGGGGCAGCGCCGGCGACGGCCGCCCCCGCCGAGCATCGTGGCATGCACATGGCCACCGTGGAAGCGCTCCCACACGTCGAAAGAATTCGCGGAGGCCCACGACCAGGGGTGGCCGAATGTCTCTTGCGCAAAGCGTTGACCAGAAAGCGCTTACCCTCTACGTTCCGTTCAGCGATGTGACCGACCTAGTAAACAGAGGTCGCCACTTCCGCTGAACCACTCATGCGGCGTTCATAGTCACGAACAAAGTTCAAGTACATGCACATGTCGGCACCCTGGAAGGGACGCACCCGCATGCGTACTCGCCCCCCACGTACACACGCGCAAAGATCCGCTCTGGCCGCCGGTGCGGCCGCGCTCGCGACGGCGGCCGCCCTGGCCGTCCCGCAGCCGGCCGGGGCCGCCGAGACCTCCCCCATCGGTTTCGGCGCCGGAACCACCGGCGGTGGGAGCGCTTCCGCGGTCACCGTCTCGACCCTGGCGGCCTTCAAGACGGCCGTCACCGGCAGCACGGCGAAGGTCGTCAAGGTGAACGGCCTGATCTCGCTGAGCGGTTCGGTCGACATCGGCTCCAACACCACGGTGCTGGGCGTCGGTTCGTCCTCCGGATTCACCGGTGGCGGCCTGCGGCTGAAGAAGGTCACTAACGTCGTCGTGCGCAACCTCAACATCAGCAAGCCGCTCGCGCCCGCCGACGGCATCGAGGTGCAGGCCTCGACGAAGGTGTGGATCGACCACAACTCCTTCTCGGCGGACCGCGATCACGACAAGGACTACTACGACGGTCTGCTGGACATCAACCACGCCTCGGACAACGTCACGGTGTCCTGGAACACCTTCAAGAACCACTACAAGGGCTCGCTCGTCGGCCACAGCGACAACAACGCGAGCGAGGACACCGGGCACCTGAAGGTGACGTACCACCACAACTGGTTCGACAACGTCTACTCGCGGATCCCCAGTCTGCGCTTCGGCACCGGGCACTTCTACGACAACTACGTCGTCGGCGCCGAGACCGCCGTGCACTCCCGCATGGGCGCCCAGATGCTCGTGGAGAACAACGTCTTCCGCGACACCGGGGTCGCTGTCACCACGAACCGGAGCAGTGACGTGGACGGGTACGCCAACCTGCGCGGCAACGACCTCGGCGGAGCCGCCACCGAGGTCTCGCAGACCGGCACCTTCACCACCGCTCCGTACGGCTACACCGCCGAGCCCGCCTCCTCCGTCGTCGCCTCGGTGACCGGCGGCGCGGGCGCCGGAAAGATCTGAACACCCCCCACCCCACCCCCCAACAGGAAGAAGGAATCGGGACATGACTTCTTCGGTACGCCGCCGAAGCGCACGCACGCGTGCGTGGACCGGCGCCACGGCCGCACTCGGCCTCTCGGTTGGCATGATCATGACACTCAATGCCCCGCCGGCGAGCGCCGCCACCTGGCCGACCGCGACCGGCAGCCAGGCGGTCTCCTCCACCATCTCGCTGTCCGGCACCAAGGACTACGGGATGATCCGCCTGTACGGCACCGGCGACCTGGGCAGCGGCAGCCAGGACGAGGACCAGGGGCCGATCCTCGACCTGGCCGCCGGAACCGTCCTGAAGAACGTCATCATCGGCGCCCCCGCGGCCGACGGCATCCACTGCGCGGGCAGCTGCACGCTCCAGAACGTGTGGTGGGAGGACGTCGGCGAGGACGCGGCGACCTTCCGCGGCTCCTCCTCGTCGAACGTGTACACCGTCTCCGGTGGTGGCGCGAAGTCGGCGAGCGACAAGGTGTTCCAGTTCAACGGCGCCGGCACGCTCAACATCAGTAACTTCGCCGTCCAGAACTTCGGCACCTTCGTACGGTCCTGCGGCAACTGCTCGACGCAGTACAAGCGGACGATCAACCTCAACACCATCGAGGCGACCTACTCGGGCAACAAGCTCGTCGGCATCAACACCAACTACGGCGACAGCGCGACCCTGAAGAAGATCACGATCGTCGGCGACTCCAGCAAGAAGATCGTCCCGTGCCAGAAGTACATCGGGAACAACACCGGCAAGGAGCCGACCACCAATGGTTCCGGCCCGGACAGCACGTACTGCAAGTACGCGACGTCCGACATCACCTACAAGTAGGCCCGCTCGGTAGGTGAGAGGCGGCCGTACGAAGCGTCCCCGCACGGCATCTTGACCGTCTTGCCGGCCGGGGCCTTGCTGCCCAGGTCGGTGGCGGCCAGGAA
>NZ_JBEYVC010000126.1:0-30021 GCF_040643855.1 Streptomyces sp. NPDC047072
ACCGCCAAACCGGCCGAGGACGACCACCAGCTTTTCCCACCGCAGGGACCGAATCAGCTCGGTCAGTGACTACACCACTCGGCGGGACACCATCCGAAGTTCTGCGGCATCTCGCAAGTCCGTTGCGATCCGTAGTCTCGCTGCTGCCCCTACCCCCTCTTCGTGCTCCACGATGCGTCGGACGGCGGTTCTCATCAGTTTGTCGGCGAACTCGGATCGTGCGGCGGGGTCTCTCCTGGGCCTGTCGGTCATCAACATATGTTGACATCGAGGACCTGCGAGCGAGCGCAGTTACCTATTTATGCAGGTCAGCGCGCCGCTCAAGCGGTGCTGTACCTAGATAACCTCCAGGGGACAGCGGAACGGCCCCCGGGGCTAGCGGAGGCCGTTCCAACACCATCTGCCATGTGACTGAGAGGTGTGCTATGAACCTACGCCGCGTGCGTGGGTACCGCCAGCGTCGTGGGCTTGCCGGCCGACGCCTAGGACTAACTGCGGTGACGCTGAGCGCCTTCGCGCTCGTTTTCTGGTTGCCAAGCTTGGGGGGCGCTATCAGCACAGCCTGCGGTGTTGCATCCTTGGCGCTGGCCGTGAAGGGGCAACGGCGCGGAAGTGGGGACATCCTTGAGGCCAGCGAGCGCGACGACGCCGTCCGCGAGCAGCCCGCTGACATGATTCACCAGACTGGGGGAGAGGGTGTCGGCCAGGGGGACCTGGACACTATGCGGACCTAGCTGCCCTCCAGGCCTTGAAGCGACGAATAGCCAGTTCAGGAGGAAAAGGCCTCCTGAACTGGCTTTCGCTGCGCTCCGACAGGATAAGGTCCTGCGACACCCGCTTTAGGAGTTCGATCCGAACCCGTTCCGGAGGCCGTCGTCGACGGGTGTGACAGTCGGACAGGGGTGCTGGTGTGCGTCCCCGTCCAGTGTCGTTGATGTCAGCCGTGGATGTCAGAAGCCTTGTGATCCGTAGCTCTACAGAGATCGGTCATTGCAGGTCACATGGGCTGCCTGAGGGGTGGTGACAGCCGATGGTGGTCGCTGGCGGTTGCTGTTTCTTCACCTGGGAAGGGGTGTCCACCCTACGGGGAGTCATGTCAGATTTGCCGTCGTAGAGTTGGGCTAACACTGTTCAGCCGTGTGTGATCCCCCATGGTGAGGCTGTAGGACAGCAAGCTCCGAAGTTGTAGATCCTCAAGTAGTTCACGGACCACGAGCAGGGGAACGTTCGCACGGTCTGCGAGGACGTGCATGATCCGGTCCCCGGTCGGTGGATCGTTGACCAGCAGTGCGATCACGCGGCGGCGGCCCTCGTCGACATCAGGCATGACGGCCTGGATGCCAGCGCTGTAGCCGTAGGACGTCAGATTGGCCCGGTTCACACGCTCACCGAAGAAGCGGACATCGAGGTAGTGCTGCTCGGCCAGCGCGGTGGTGGACTCGTGCAAGTTGGCGCCCACCAAGCCGGCTTCCTGAGCCTTCTGCTCAATCGCGGGCCAGTCCAGTAGCTGGGGATGGCCTGCTTCGATTGCGGCTTGGATGGCCAGCGTGAGCAAGAACGCGTCCGCTGAAGCAAGACCAGGAATCTGAGCCGGCGCATGCGCATAGGTCGGCACTGCGCCGATGCTCGGCTTGCGTGGTGTTCCGTGCAATGTGTCGGCGATCTCTTGCGCGGCCTTGGCGATGCCCTCTGGGCTGCGCTCAGCGTTGTGCCACACCAGATGCCGCAGAGGCGCGGGAACCTCGACATCGTCCAATCGGACCGGGATCAGCCGGGTGCCACGCTCGATCCGCGAAACCATGCCTTGGTCCAGTTCTTCCCGTACCCATGCCTTGGATACCGAGTGGCGAGACACGACGACTACTACGGCATCGGCGTGTGCGAGACCCTCATCGAACAGCTTCTGCACCAGGCTGTCTCCTGGGCGGATCTCCCACCTATCCAGCCAGGGATCGACGCCCAGCCTGGCGAGATCGCGAGCGAGTGGCTCGGTGAACGCGGCCTTATCTTCGCTCGCGTGCGATAGGAAGGCTTTTGGGTGCTGCGGTGGGGGTGATGCATCGGTCATAGCCTCCAGCATGCCTGCTCGTGGCGCAGTCGGTGGCTCAAAGCGCCCGGTGGTGCGACACCCGCCCGCCGTTCCGGACAACGAAGAATCCCCGGAGTCTGCGACCTGGGCGTCTGGTGGGAGACGAGAATCGGGCTCGTGCCCTCAGCTTGGGAAGCTGCGGGCATTTTGCGGGCGGTTGGGCTGCTGATCTGGTGGAACGGCCACGACACGGCCTCGTCGAGCCCGGCTGCTTTCACCGTGGTTTCCCGTGCAGGTAGAGGGCTCGGGCCCTGCGGTCCCAGTGTCAACGTCGACTGTTCTGGCGGTCATGAGCGGCACCACGATGGCGGTCACGAGGCAGATCGAGCCGGCCGCGCCGATGAACAGGGAGACGATGCCGCCCGACCACCGGTTCGTGGACGTCGAGCTTACCGACGCGCCCCTACCTACGGACTGCTTCCTCTCGAAGCGACTTGGGTGTGGTGCTGCCTTGGGCTGGAGTACCTCTCAACTGCGCTGATGGTCCGTCAGCGTCCGCGGTCGTCCGCTGCCTTCTGTCGGCACCGTTACGCAGTCAGACACATAGTGATCATGATCGCTTAACAGGCACAAGTACGCGAAAGGGGAGACAGCTCCTCACCACGCCAGTACGATCAGCCCATGGATGGCAGGTGGTCTGGGAGACTTCGACTGGATCTAGTAGACGCTCTCGCTGATCTACCCGGGGCAGACACAGACACCTTCTTCTCCGCATACGGCCTCAGCGAGGCGTATCACCGCCCCGGCCGGATGGCGAGTAAGAAGGCCAAGATCAATTCGGCGATCCGAGCGGCCGAGGCTCAGAAAAGAGTTGAACTAGTTCTTAGCGCCGCAGCAGATCATTTCCGATTGACACTAGCCGAAGACTCGACACAGTATGCCGCAGAATTCACCGCTACCCAACCATCAAGGAACGAGATGAATTCTGGCGGGTCAGTCTTTATTAGCCATGCGTCGGCAGACAGTGAGCTGGCTGCAGCCTTGAAGGATCACCTAATCCTCGGTGGTGTCCCACACCGCAGAATATTCTTCTCTTCAGAAAATTCCACTGGAATTCCAGCCGGTCAGAATGTGCACCGCCACCTCCAGGAAACTTTGGCCAACTCAACCTTGGTGATCGAGCTCATTAGCCAGACATTCCTGACCAGACCATACTGCCTGATGGAGCTCGGCGCAGCGTGGGTTCTAAACAAACCCACATACCCCTTGGTGGTCCCGCCTCTGAACATCCTTGAAGCCACTAGGGCGGTCGGAGATGTAAAAATGCGCCGACTCGGAACAGATGCTGAGGCAGATTCCATTTTTGACGAGCTGCACGAAATGCTTTCTAATGTTGGATTTTCCCTCCCTTTGCGTTTCTGGAGTGAAGCGGTGCAGAAATTCAAAAGGGCCACACGCGGAGTTATTCAGGACGGCTGACGTCGAAACGCGGGCCCAATTATCTCACAAATCGTCAACAACGGTAATTCCTTTTCTGCAATGTCGGTTCAGCGCTTAGAAATTCATTCGTAGCCGCTCGGCGATGCGGTCCGTTTCAGTGATGCTCAGTTCGGGAACCTCGTTCCAGTTTGTGCCCCCACCTTCAACCGTACCTGCCACATGAAAGTGGAAATGCGGGATTGCTTGGTGTGCGTCGATCCCGTTATTTTGCCACACACTGATCCCTGGCCGTCGATCAGTCCTATCGATGGCCTTGGACGCTCTCTGGAGCAGATCGATTACTGCGTGCGCCTCGGCCGTGTGAAGGTCTAGAAGCGTTGGCGCGTGGCGCGTCGTTACCACCAGCAGATGGGATATACCGCGCTGTTCTCGTGGGACAAGGATAGCGGCCAGGCTTTCTCGGTGGAGAATTGTGAACGGGCGATCACCCTTCAGGTAATCACAAAATGCGCATCGGTGCGCGTCAGGAACTACGAGATGGTTCATCTTTAGGACTTTTTCAGCGATTGTAGAAAGTCCTGGATCTCTAGCATGTCAATCCGTTTCTCGTCCTGCGGGCGAATGACAATAACCAACTCTTCGCATACTCTCTGATATCGCGATGCGAACATGAAAGAAAGAATGAGGAAGCGAATAGCGTCTTGAATTGGCAGAATGGTGGACATGCCGGATTGTCCAAGACCGATAATCGGGGCAGCGACCGGTTCGCCGTTGGAGCGCGACCGCACCTCGACCCAGAGCTTTTCCAGTGCCTCCCAAAGGATGCCGATCGAGGTCGAGACGTTGTTGTTTTGATCCATGGTCGTGTAAGCAACGCAAAAGTAATGCGTACGATTGTGGCGAATGCAAGCGACAGTGCCGAGCGGATACCGGGTTGACTTTCCCGGTTTTGTGACACCCGTTTCTACTGGCGTCTTGCTAACTAGGGCCGAAGTGAGATCGGAATTGAAAGCGGATACGTCATGCCTATAGATGCGCTTAAGAAGCTGCCCTTGTACGCTGTTCTCGGCGATAATATGCGGGGTCTCGACATCGAAGAAATCTGACATCCCGATGACTAGATTGGTTCCCTGATTAAATAGGTCGCCGGTTACCAGCTTCACCTTTGTATCTGGAGAAGAGTAGTGCTGCTCTACCGGGTACGGCCAAGACTGCCAAATAGCGTAAATGAGAGCTGCTGCTGGCAGGATCAGAATCTCTGGCAGATTGAGCTTTCCTAGAGTGTCTGGAGAGAAAAGATCGAACAGGCTCAACGCGACGGAGAAGAATCCGAGGGCGGCGAAACCGCTAGTTGCCAAACCACGCCAAAAGCGCCGATTGCGGAGATCTCGTGTCAGCTGCATCACTAGAGCCTGTCGTAAATGCTTTGCTCGTAGTAATGCGGGCCGCTTTTATTGCTAGACGCAAATTTGGCTGCATAATTGTCTAGGGCAAACTTGATGATTGCCGGACTGAATGCGACTGAGAGGGTGTAGTAATCTGCGTCGAGGAGCGGCTTAGGGATGAAGTTTCGGTCGACCTTCTTGTTGCCGTCATGGTTTGCGACAACGATCGGGAGATCAAATTCCTGCATGATTTCGATCTCGTAAGCCAAGAAAGAACTCCCGTCTCCGCCTTTTCCTTTGGCCTCGGGAGTGCCAATGAGAACGATTTGCTTTGCGTTGCTCATTCGCTGGCGAAGGTTGCGCTTGATCGTCGTGGGTAGACTAGTATCACGGGAAACGTAGAGATCGTGGGCGTCGTAGAAATCGAAATCAATGTTGCTATTCTCTCGCCACGCTTCCATGAGGCGATACAACCGGATGTTCTCGCTGGCGAACGCCACATACGTCTTGTTGCGATAGCTCACGTTTCTCCCCAGTCCCAAGGAGCGGTGTCCGGATTCTAGGCACAGATGCAGCTCGGACGCGGCTAAATCGGGAAGAAGACTGAGTTGGTGGCGGTTTGCGGTAGGTATCCGAGTGTGCTGCCGAGTGGTTCGCTACGCCCGCCGAACGAGGCCCCAGCTCCCATCCCGTCCGCCGTCGACCCACACACCGTGGAGCGGACGTGGTTCATGGCGTCCAGGTGGAGCGCGCCACTGTACGAACGACCTGGACGCCATGGGCCGCGTCTGCTCGGCTCCGCCTGGGTCGACGGCGGACGGGATGGGAGTTCCCCGCACTCACCGCAATGTGCTCGCGGCCGGGTACGGCGTCCCCTCCACCCGGTGCCGGCCGATCCCCGCCGGAGGCATCGTCCTTGATCGAGGCCGAGATTGGTCGACACTTTCCGTGTGCGGGCGGGCGTCGGCGCAGCCGGGGCGAAGCGTGCCGAAGGCAGGAGCGGCGCCCCGAGCGGAGCCGTGAGCCCGCCCCGGCGACGCGGAGCGGCGCCGGGGGCTTGAACCAGTAGAGAAAGTTGTAACTCAGTCTGAGGCGTGGGCCTGTGTCTTGTCTCGGTTGATGCTTGACGTTGTGGCTTCACTTGATGCTTGACACCGCTTGCCTCGGTTTGGCTGTGCGCGTCCTGATCGGCGTGCGCGGGAGGGCCGGGGCCGTGCTGGTGGAGCTGAGTGTGGTCGAGCAGCGGTATCACGCGGTGATGGAGGTCGCCGCGGGGGTTGCGGTCACTCAAGTCGCGGCCCGGTATGGGGTGTCGAGGCAGTCGGTGCATGCGTGGGTGCGCAAGTACGAGCAGTCCGGCTTGTCGGGGCTGGCGAACCGGTCACACCGTCCGGTTTCGTGTCCGCATCGGATCGCCGGGGAGGTGGAGGCGGTGGTGTGTGAGCTGCGGTGCCGGCATCCCGGCTGGGGTCCGCGCCGCCTGGTGCACGAGCTGGAACGGCGGGGCATCATCCCGACGCCGACCCGTCAACCATCAACTGAGACTCGACACTGAGGCGTGGGCCTGTTGGGTCTCTGTCGGCGAGTGTCCGTCCGGCTTGGCGCTGTCCCGGCCCTGGTGATCAGCGGCGCGGAACTCGTCCAGGAGCTCGAAGAACACCTCCATGGCGGGCCTGCCGGATCCCTCGGCCTCACGCTCGATCTCTACGGCCCAGCCGAGGGGCGAGTGACGGCCCAGGCGCTGCCACAGCCACTCGGCAAAGCGGCCCTGACTGCCCGGGGCCCAGAAGTCGAACGGCTCCGCAATGTCGTAAATCCCTAGAGCAACGCGATAACCGGTCAGCATGGAGTCCAGGTGCTGCAAAGAACTTCGATTGACCCACATGCCTGGACGGAGTCGCACTTCCTCCAGGAAGTCGTACGCGTCGGCGAGATCTTCGACGCGCCTGGGCTTGCGTCTCGTCTCGCCTACGTCTGAGTCGGTCATGCGGGCACTCTAGTGAGAAGCCGTGCCTGTTGAAGGCCCTGTGCGGGGCTTGAACTGGTGCGTGCAGGCTGGGATGTCGATGGCCTGGCGGTGTGCGAGGGGCAGGAAGAGTGCTGGTCGGATCGTCCAAGTGATGCGGGTGTTGGCTTGGGTGAGGGACACCGCGCAGGGTTCGGCGCGCAGGAGTGCTTTCCTCGTCGCGATGCGGCCGTCGTATAGCCACTCCCACGCTTCCTGTGAGGCGTCGGGATCCAATGCCGGTGAGATCGTGCGCAGTGCGACCGCTACCCATCTGTCGGCCTGCGGTGCCGAGTATGCATCGAAGGATGCTCGGAGGACCGGCCAGGTTTCCTCGGCGAGGTCTTCGGTCCAACACTCGCACCAGTAGCCCCGTTGCGGCTTGTCCATCACCACGGGTGACCTACCGCGGGTCGGTCTGTGTAGAGCTCCGCGGTGATCGTGTGGCCGCCGTCGCTCTCGTGGACGACGACCCGGTGAGCGATCACGCTGACCATGCCCAGGCCCCGGCCGTGCTCGGCGTCCTGGTCCTGGCGCTCGACCTTTGGGGCCGTGCCGGCACCTCCGTCGTCCGTCACCGACAACGCGATTACCTGCGCCGATACAGCCAGTGCCAGGTGGAAGCTGCCCGCCTCCTGACCACTCGCCGTGTGCAGGATCGCGTTCGCGCTCAGTTCGCTCACGACTAGTTCGGCGTCCTCGGCCCATAGCGATCCGCTGAGGATGTCGCGGGTCCAGCGGCGGGCCCGGCTGACCTCTTCCGGGAGACCTGGGCAAGTGAGTCCCCAGACCTCGGTTGTACTCGTATACTCGTGTATACAAGTTCCTTCGTGCTGGTAGGCCGCCATGTGCAGCGGGTTCGGGCTAGACGAGTTTCACGCCGTCGTGGGCGCGGATGGCAGGTGGAGACGCCGCGTCCATCGCGTCCAGGACGCGGATGGCGTACGCCTCGTCGGCGAGTTCGGAGACTTCTTCGCGGGTGGCCCAGTGCAGGGCTCGGGTTTCGTCGCCGGTGGTGGGGGTGCCGTCGGCGGGCTGGCAGCGGAAGACCAGGGAGACGATCAGGCCCGTCATGTTCTTGTAGACGCCCGTCAGGGTTGCCGGGGCGGCGATCTTGATGCCGGTCTCTTCGAGGACTTCGCGTTGCAGGGCCTCGGGGATGGTCTCCTCGCGTTCGAGAACGCCGCCCGGGGGCTCCCACTTGCCGTTGTCACGGCGCTGGATCAGGAGGGCCCGGCCCAAGTCGTCGATGACGACTCCGGCCACGCTTACGGAGTGCGGGCGTTCTGTGCTCACGTTCCTCGGCCCTCTCGGATGGCTAGGCTCTTCACCGTAGCAACGACACTCACCCACACGTCTAGATATCTAAAGGAGTACAGGGGTGCCCTCTCTCCCTTCCGGTCTCCTCGGGGATCTCGACCCCACGAGCGATCGTGCGGTCTTCCGGCAGATCGCCGACCAGCTGCGCGAGGCAATCGACCGTGGGCGATTCCGCGAGGGCGACAAGCTGCCCTCCGAGGCTGAGCTTGTGGACCACTACGGGGTATCCCGGATGACCGTCCGCAACTCCTTCTCCATCCTTCAAGGGGAAGGACTCGTCCATGCCGAGCACGGCAAGGGTGTCTTCGTCCGGCCCCGCCCGCCCGTGCGGCGGCTCGCCTCCGACCGGTTCGCCCGCAGGCATCGCGAGCAGGGCAAGTCCGCGTTCATCGTCGAGGACACGGTCGGCAGTCATCCCCAGGTCGACAGCCTTGAGGTCAAGGAAGAGAAGGCCAGTCAGGACATCTCCACCCGGCTCGGGTCCGTGCGGCGGGTGCTTGCCCGGCGGCGGCGCTACCTCCTCGACGGGCGGCCCGTCGAGTTCGCCACTTCCTACCTCCCCCTCGACATCGCCCGCGGTACGCAGATCGCCGAACCCAACCCTGGGCCCGGCGGGATCTACGCCCGCCTCGAAGAACTCGGGCACCGCCTCGACCACTTCGAGGAGGAGGTCCGGGCCCGGATGCCCTCGCCGAGCGAGGTCAAGACGCTGCGCCTGGCGGCCGGCGTGCCCGTCATCCATCTCGTCCGGACCGCCTTCGACAGCGAGGGGCGGGCCGTCGAGGTCTGCGACACCGTCATGGCGGCCGACGCCTACGTCCTTGCCTACCAGCTCCCCGCGACCTGATCGCATGGTCGGCGGCGCAGTTCTAGACGGCCGGATCGTCCCCATCCTCAGGGGCCGGAGTGAACCAGTGGCCGATGTTGGTCCACATGAAGCCCTCCCGCCACGCGGGCTTGTCTGCCGCCCAGTCGAGGAGTGCTTGCAGGACCTTCTCCTGCGACACCGTCTGCGTCTGGTAGTGCTCTGCGGGAACGCCGTCCCGGTACTCCAACTGGTAGGTGTTGGTCTCGCGGAACAGCACCTGGATGTACCAGTTCCCTTCCTGGCTCTCGTCCTGCCGCTCAAGGAGCAGGTGATCGCCCTGATCCAGGTCGGCGAGCATCGTGCCTATCTTCGGCTTCGAAGGGCGCTTCACCACATGGCCCCGACTGTCGGTCGCAATCAGCATGGGCAGAGCATGCTGCAGGGGACTGACAACGACCCGAGCCGCGAGGCTCCGCGACCGTCAGGCCGGCGGGATCGCCGGAGGACACCGTCTCGGTGCCGGCATCAGCCACTTCCGTACAGCCCGGAAACGCCAGAGGCCCCGGAGTGATCCGGGGCCTCTGAGTTGCTGTGCACTCGGCAGGATTCGAACCTGCAACCTTCTGATCCGTAGTCAGATGCTCTATCCGTTAAGCTACGAGTGCTTGTTTTGTTTTCTGCCGCTTCCTGCCCTTCCGGGCCGCTCGCGGCGACAGGAAGAACATTACATGACTGGTGGCGCCATGTGAAATCCGTTTGGCGCACCCCTTGTGAGCTGCGGAAACGTCGTGGAACGTCGAAGCCCCGGTCGGGTGGACCGGGGCTTCGGTGATCTTGCGCGGAGGCGGAGGGATTTGAACCCTCGATGGGATTTAAGTCCCAAACCGCATTAGCAGTGCGGCGCCATAGACCGGACTAGGCGACGCCTCCAGCACAGCCGCTCGCGCGAGCGGTGCGTGCAGATGATGACACAGTCGCAGGCCGTGTCACCAATCGGCCTCCACGGTACTAGGGAGGTGGGGGGCAGGGCAAAGGTGATCCGGGGGGCGGTGGCATGGGCGCGCGCAACGTCCGACGGGCTCCCGCGTTAGTCAGGTCATGTCATACGTCACTCGCCGGCCCGGCCGGTTCGCGTCCTTAAGCCCCTTGGCTCCCCTTTCCCTGCTCCTCGCCGGCCTCGCCCCCACCCCCGCGGCAGCCGCCGCCGGCACCAGCACCGGCATCGACGGCGACCACCTCACCGTCACAGTCCAGAACGCCGGTGCCCGGGACGGCACGTACGACATCCGCTGTCATCCGGGACGTGGCAGCCACCCCGACCCCCAGGGCGCCTGTGCCGCCGTAGAGCGGAACACGCGGTGGGGGCAGGATCCCTTCGCGCCGGTTCCGCAGGGCACCCTCTGCACGATGCAGTACGGCGGGCCCGCCACCGCGCATGTCACGGGGACGTGGGCCGGGCGGCCCGTGGACGCGCGGTTCGACCGGAGCGGCGGGTGTGACATCGGGCGTTGGGACCGGTTCGTGCCACTGCTGCCCGCCGTAGGGGCCTAGCACCGGCGCGCGCAAGATGTGCGGTCACACGTTCTACTTCACTTCGTCGTGCGACCTCCCTCTCATCTCACGCCCCCGGCACAACCGCTGCGCTTAGACTCCCTCGCGTGACACGTCGCGGGCCGGTTGGCAAGATGGCCGGAGCGGTCGGCAAGATGCGGTAACAGGAGGGAAGCGTCTCGTGAGCAGCAGGCCATCCCGAGGCGCTGCTCGCCTCGCAGCCATACTCGACGCGCTTCCCGACGCGTTGGTGCTGGTCAACGCCAATGGGACCGTCGTCAATGCGAACACCATCGCGCTTGAGGCCTTTGAGGCGCCCGGGACCGCGCTCGTCGGGCGCGGGCTGCTCGATCTGCTTCCCCAGTTCGACTCCAAGCTCATCCCTGGCTCCATGCGGCGGCCCGACCACATGGATCCCCGCGGGCGGACCAAGCCGACGCGGATGGTCGCGCGGCGGACCGACGGGACCGAGTTCCCCGTCGAGGTGACCAGCGCCAATCTCGAGAACGGGCAGCAGGCGTACGACGGTTACGGCTACAGCGGCGACGAGCTGCTGATGCTCGTCGTCCGCGACCTGACCGGGACCGTCGACACCGAGGCCGAGCTGGCGCGCTCGCAGCGGCAGACCGAGATGATCCTGCGGGCCGCCTCCGAGGGCGTCGTCGGCACCGACACCGACGGGCGGATCGTCCTCGTCAACCCGGCCGCCGCCCAGATACTGGGCTACCGGGCCAGCGACCTCGGCGGGCGCGAGCTGCACGACCTCATGCTGCACTCGCGCGCCGACGGCACGCCCTTCCCGTACGAGGAGTCCCCGCTCGCCGACACCCTGCGCTCCGGGCGCAAGCACCGGGTGCGCGGACAGGTGCTGTGGTCCAAGAAGGGCGAGAAGGTCCCGGTGGACCTGACGACCGCCCCCGTGCGCGACGGCGACCAGCTCGTCGGCGCCGTGATGACCTTCAACGACCGGCGGCCCTACGACGCCCTCGCCGAGGAGAAGGACGCCGTCGAGAAGCGGCACGCCGAGGAGATCGACCGGATCGAGGAGGAGCACGCCTCCGAGCTGACCGCGCTGCGGCAGAAGCACGTCACCGAGGTCGAGGAGCTCCAGGAGCAGCACGACGAGGAGATCGCGGCCGGTGAGGAGCGGTACGCCGCCCTCGGGGAGCGCGAGAAGGACCGCTACGAGGCGCTCGCCGGGCGCCACGACCAGCTGCTGACGCTGCTCGGCCGCTCCCTGCGCGGGCCCCTCGACGAACTGCGCCGCGAGCTGTCCGCCCTCGCCGCGGACGACGCCGGCCAGCTGTGGCCCGAGGCCAACCAGGTCCTGCACCACCTCTCCGCCGGGTACTCCCGGATCACCAACCTCATCGACAACGTCCTGCAGTACCAGCTGCTCGACGCGGGCAGCGAGAACATCGTCCGGACGAAGGTGATGCTCGACGCCGTCGTCGCCGCCGGGGTGGACGGTGCGGTCGAGCTGATCGGGCCGGGACGCGTGCAGTTCGCCGTGCACGCGCCGCCCATCGAGGCCGAGGTCGACGCGCGGCGCCTCGCGACCGCGCTCGCCCATCTCGTCGCCGACGTCGCGGGCGTCGACGCCACCGGCAACGCGCCCGTCTCCGCGGGCGGTTACATGGACAACACCGTGGTCGTGGCGGCGGCGCAGCGCGGGGAGGTCGTACGGATCGAGGTGCGCGGGCCGTACGCCGGGGGAGACCCGGTGCACGAGCCGATCGTGCGCGGGATCGTGCGCGCCCACGGCGGGGTGCTGCAGACGCACGAGGTGCCGGGCATGAGCGGCAGCGCGTACGTCCTCGAAGTGCCCATCGGCGGTGGGGCGGGGGCCGTCGCGGCTCCGGGTCCGGCCGCGTTGGAGGCGGCGCCCTCGGACGACCAGGGCGCGGGGCACACGTCCGGGGCCGGGCGGCGGCGGGGGCGGCGGGCCTCCGTCGACTCCTTCCTCGACGAAGGGGACGGCGCCGCGCACGAGAACGACGGCTCCGAGGCCGCGGCGCCGACCGGACGGCGTCGGCGGCGCGCGGCGGGCGAGCCGGAGCAGCAGCCGCTCGCGCTGCCCGCGCAGGCCTCCGGGGAAGGCGGGGAGGGCTCCGGCTCGGGTTCCAGCTCCGGCTCCGGTTCCGGTGGTACGGGGCGGCGGCGCGGGCGGGCCGCGGAGGCTCCGCAAGGGGGTGCCGACGGGGTGTCCGAGGGTGCCGTCGTGACCGCCGCCGAGCATGCCGCGGGGGCCGCGGCCGTGGGGAGCGGGCTGGGCGGGACCGTGCCGCCGCAGGGCGTGCCGGTGCCTGCGTCGCCTGCGTCGACCGGGCGGCGGGCGCGGCGTGAGGGTGGCGAGCAGCACGCGTTGCCGGCGGCGCTGCCCGCGGTGGCCTCCAGGGATGCCGGTCAGGGTGTGCCCGCGGACGGGGCTCAGCAGCCGGAGGGGCGTCGACGGCGGGCCCTCGCCGCGGCCGCCGAGCGCGCCGCCGCGCAGGAGGCCGGACCGCGCGCGGTCTTCGCGCTGCCGCCGGCCGACGCGGACCGCTCCGCGGAGGGGGCGGAGGGGTCGGTTCCGGCTCAGGTGCAGGGTGTGCAGGGGCAGATGCCGGTGCCGGGGCAGGCCGGGCAGGTGGGCCAGGCGGTGGGTCAGGTGCCGGGGCAGGTTCCCGGGCAGGTCGTGGGGCAACCGCAGGTTCCCGGGCAGGTCGTGCCTCCGGGTGCCGGGCCCGTGCCCGCCGATGGGCTTGCGCAGGTGCCGGGTGCGATTCCGGGCCAGGTGCCGGGGCAGGCCGTCCCGGCCAATGGGCTCGCCCAGGTTCCCGGACAGGTACCGGTCCAGCACCCCGGTCAGCCCCTCCCCGCCGACGGGCTCGTCGACGACGGTCGGCACGACGCCGTACCGCATGACCAGGCCGACGACCACACCCCGCCGCAGCCGCACCCCACCACCGCGCCGACCGGCCGTCGGCGGCGGGCGGTGGGGCAGCCGGCGGAGGGTGCGGCCGCCGGTACGCCCTCACAAGGAGTGCCCGCACAGGGGGTTCCGGCGCAGGGGGTTCCGGCGCAGGGCGCTCCCGCGCTGGGGGCTCAACCGGGCGCGCCCGCGCAGGGAATGCAGCCGGTCGCACCCGGTCAGCCGGTCCCGGTGGGCGGCGCCGTGGCCCCTGGCCAACCCGTCCCCGTGGCACCCGGCCAACCCGTCCCCGTGGCACCCGGTCAGCCCATCCCCGCAGGCGTTCCTACGGCCCCTGCCGCGCAATTGCCCGGTCAGGTGGCGTCGGGGCAGTTCCCGGGGGTTCCCGTGCAGAACGCGACCGGGCAGGCCGGCCTGGTTCCGCAGACGCCTCCCGGTGCCGCCTCGCCCCTCCCGGCCGCCCCCGGACAGCCGATCCCGGCCCAGGGAGTCGCTCCGCAGGCGGGTCTCCCGGGACAGCAGGGCCTCGTCGCGCAGCCCGGTCTCCCCGGACAGCAGGGCCTCGCCCCTGCCGCCCCCGGCCAGCCTTCGCTTCCCGGCCAGCCCGGACTCACCCCGGCAGCCCCCGGCCAACCCGCACTTCCCGGCCAACCCGCACTTCCGGGCCAGCCCTCGCTCCCCGGACAGCCCGGCCTCGCCCCGGCGGCCCCCGGCCAGCCGACCCCCGCGCCGGGCATCCCGCACGGCACCCAGGCCCAGCCCGGCGCTCAGCCCGGCATCCAGCCCGGCCTGTCCCCCACCGCCGCAGCCCCCGCCCACCCCGGCACCCCGGCCACCCCCGCCCAACCCCTCCCCGCCGAAACACCGGCCCCTCAGCCCGCGGCCCCCGCTTCACCATGGCCCGGTGCGCAGGACACCCCCGGCGCCGGGACCGCCGTAACGGCGAACGGGGCGGCCGTATCCGCCGTGCCCGCGAGCGCGCAGACTCCCCCCGACGGCACCACCCCCGCGCAGCCCCTGCCCGCCGAGGCGGCCGGCGCGTCGGTGGATCCGAACTCCACGCAGGGGCGGGCGTTCAGTGTGCGGACCCTCGGTCAGGGCGTGCCGTTCACGCGGCAGGCGGCGCAGGTGCAGCAGCCCGGGCCCGCCACGCCTCCCCCGCACCAGTCGAACGGATCCGGGCGGCGCCGCAAGCTCGGTACCCGGCCCGATCCGGTCGCCGGTGCTCCGGAGCAGGCCGCGCGGCCGCATCCGGCGACCGAGCAGCCCGTGCCGGGACAACAGGCGCTGGGTCAGCAGTCGGCGCCGATGCAACAGCCCACCCCGGCCCAACAACCCCTGGCCGCGCAGGCGCAGACACCGGCTCCCGTGGCCCAGCCGCAGCCCTCGTCGGCCGGCCAGTCGCGGCTCGCGCACGCGACGGAGGCGACCGGGCGGTCGTACGCCATAGGGGCGCCGGACGAGAACGCCGCCGAGGGGCCGGAGCCGCTGGACGGTCCCGGTGGGGCCGTAGAGATCCCGGACACCCCGCGGCCGCAGCCGATGGACGACGAGCTGCCCCCGGAGCCGCTGGACAACCCGCGGCGGCTGCTGGTGTGGCCCGCGCCGGACGTGACGACCCAGCAGGCGCTCAGCGACCGCGGGTACCGGCCGGTCGTCGTGCAGTCGCGCGAGGAGGTCGACGCGCAGATCGCGGCGTTCCCCGCCGCGCTGTTCGTGGACCCGCTGACCGGGCCGATCACCCGGACCGCGCTCCAGTCGCTGCGGCAGGCGGCGGTGACGTCCGAGGTGCCGATCATGGTGACCGCCGGGCTCGGACAGGCCTCGCGGGAGGCGGCGTACGGCGCCGACCCCGCCGTACTCCTGAAGGCGCTGGCGCCTCGGGACAGCGAGCAGCATCCGCCGCGGGTGCTGCTGATCGAGGAGCACGCGGAGATCGCGCTGGCGCTGACGGCGACGCTGGAGCGGCGCGGGATGCAGGTCGCGCGGGCGGCGAGCGACAACGACGCGGTGACGCTGGCCGGGCAGCTCCGGCCCAACCTCGTGGTGATGGACCTGATGCAGGTGCACCGGCGGCGGGCCGGGATCGTGGACTGGCTGCGCGCCAACGGGCAGCTCAACCGGACCCCGTTGGTCGTCTATACGGCGGCCGTGGACCAGGCGGACCTGCCGCGGCTGGCCTCCGGCGAGACCGTGCTGTTCCTCGCCGAGCGGTCGACGAGTGCCGAGGTGCAGTCACGGATCGTGGATCTGCTGGCGCGGATCGGTACCAACTGACTCCCCACAGAAGTCAGTTGGTACCGGAGGGCCTCGTCAGAGCTGGGTGACGTCCAGCTCCCCCGCCGCGTACTGCCTGCGCAGCACCTTCTTGTCGAACTTGCCGACGCTCGTCTTCGGGACCGACGCGATGATCGACCAGCGCTCCGGGAGCTGCCACTTGGCGATCTTTCCCTCGGCGGCCAGGAAGGTCCGCAGGGTCTCGAAGTCGGCGGTGGCGCCCTCCTTCAACACGACCGTGGCCAGCGGGCGTTCGCCCCACTTGTCGTCGGGGACGGCGACGACCGCGGCCTCGGCGACGTCCGGGTGGGACATCAGGGCGTTCTCCAGCTCGACCGAGGAGATCCACTCGCCGCCGGACTTGATGACGTCCTTGGCGCGGTCGGTGAGGGTGAGGTAGCCGTCGGGGGAGATGGTGCCGACGTCGCCGGTCTTCAGCCAGCCGTCCTCGCTGAACTTGTCGGCGGGGCGCAGGGGTTCGGCGCCCGGGCCGTTGTAGTACGCGCCGGCGATCCACGGGCCGCGGACCTCCAGCTCGCCCGCGGACTCGCCGTCCCAGGGCAGCCGCTCGCCGCCGGGGCCGGAGAGACGGGCCTCGACGGAGGTGGGGAAGCGGCCCTGGGTGAGGCGGTACGCGAACTCCCGCTCGGTGCCCACCGCTTCGGCCGGCGGACGGGAGACGGTGCCGAGCGGCGAGGTCTCCGTCATGCCCCAGGCGTGGCAGACCCGCATGCCCAGCTTGTCGAACGCCTCCATGAGGGCGGGCGGGCAGGCGGAGCCGCCGATGGTGACCTGGGTGAGGTGGGAGACGTCCCGGGGCCGGGCGGTCAGCTCGGCGAGCAGGCCCTGCCAGATCGTGGGGACGGCGGCCGCGTACGTCGGCTGCTCGCGCTCGATCATCTCGGCGAGCGGCTCGGGCTGCAGGAAGCGGTCCGGCATCAGGAGGTTGACGCCGGTCATGAAGGTGGCGTGCGGCAGGCCCCAGGCGTTCACGTGGAATTGGGGAACGACGATCAGGCCGGTGTCGCGGTCGGTCAGGCCCATCGACTGGGTCATGTTGACCTGCATGGAGTGCAGGTAGATCGAACGGTGGCTGTAGACCACGCCCTTGGGGTCGCCGGTGGTGCCGGAGGTGTAGCACATGGCGGCGGCCCGGCGCTCGTCCAGCTCGGGCCAGTCGTAGTGGGTGGGCTTTCCGGCGAGCAGCTCCTCGTACTCGTGCACGCGCGCGTGGGTGCCGTCGAGGAGGGAGCGGTCGCCCGGGCCGGTGACGACGACGTGCTCGACCGTCTTGAGGTGCGGGAGCAGCGGGGCGAGCAGCGGGAGCAGGGAGCCGTTGGCGATGACCACCCGGTCGGCCGCGTGGTTGACGATCCAGATCAGCTGGTCGGCGGGGAGCCGGAGGTTCAGGGTGTGCAGGACCGCGCCCATGGAGGGGATCGCGAAGTACGCCTCGACGTGCTCGGCGTTGTTCCAGGCCAGCGTCGCGACGCGCTCGTCCTCGGTGACGCCGAGGTCCTCGCGCAGGGCGCGTGCCAGCTGGGCCGCGCGGGTGCCGATCTCGGCGAAGGAGCGGCGGTGCGGCTCGGCCTCCCCGGTCCAGGTGGTCACCTGCGAGGTTCCGTGGACCGTCGACCCGTGGGTCAGGATCCTCGAGATCAGCAGCGGTACGTCCTGCATGGTGCTCAGCACGGCGTCCTCCCGGGTGGCGACATTGCCTGCGCGGTCGTAAGGGTTGCGCCGATTCTGCGCACATACCGCGCGGTATGTCACTAGAGCCGGGCGATCGATCACGTCACGTTGTGTTCACAACGGCTGATCACCGCGCCGGGTTCCCCGCGGGGCAGGGCTTATCGGGCAGGGCTTATCGGGCGAGCACCAGCTCCGGGTCCTCGCGGAGCTTGCCGAGCGCGCGGGAGACCGCCGACTTCACCGTGCCGACCGAGACGCCGAGGACCTCGGCCGTCTGGACCTCGCTGAGGTCCTCGTAGTACCTGAGGACGACCATCGCCCGCTGGCGGGCCGGCAGTTTCATGATCGCCCGCCACATCGCGTCGTGCAGGGCCTGCTGCTCGGCCGGGTCGTCGTCGCCGGGCAGTGGGTCGGGCTCCGGGAGCTCGTCGGTGGTGAACTCGTCGACCTTGCGCTTGCGCCACTGCGAGGTCCGGGTGTTCAGCAGGGCCCGGCGCACATAGCCGTCGAGGGCCCGGTGGTCCTCGATGCGCTCCCAGGCGACGTAGGTCTTGGTCAGGGCGGTCTGCAGCAGGTCCTCGGCGTCGCTCGGGTTCGCGGTCAGCGACCGGGCGGTACGCAGCAGCACCGGCTGGCGGGCCTTCACGTACGACGCGAAGGTGGGGTACGCGAGAGTCCGCGACGCCGGTGCGGCGGCCGTCGACGCGCTGGTGCAGACGGGTGTGGTCATGGCTCCACGCTAGGTTCGAGGGCACCCTCCGCTCATCGGCCGCAGGTCCCGAAGAGGACTCCCCCTCAGGTTGTAGGGGTGGGGCTGGCTGCACCTCCTGAAGGTGGACGAGGAGGACCGCCGTACTGCGGGTTTACCCCTGGGGTGTGATGCGCCGCCTGGGCTGGCCTGCTTTTCTGCCGGGGGTCCGGGGGTTGTCCCCCGGGAAGGCGCAGCACCCCTGGGGTGTCATGCGTCCTTGGTGAGGATCAGCCCCGATGTGGGTACCCCGGTGCCCGCCGTCACCAGGATCCGCTCGGCGTCCGGTACCTGGTTCGCCGCCGTGCCGCGCAGTTGTCGTACGGCTTCCGCGATGCCGTTCATGCCGTGGAGGTACGCCTCGCCGAGCTGGCCGCCGTGGGTGTTCAGGGGCAGCTCACCGAGGCGTACGAACTCCGCCGCCTCGCCCTTGCCGCAGAACCCGAACTCCTCCAGCTGCATCAGCACGAACGGGGTGAAGTGGTCGTAGAGGATCGCCACGTCGACGTCGCGCGCGTGCAGGCCGCTCGTGCGCCACAGCTGGCGGGCGACCACGCCCATCTCGGGGAGGCCGGTGAGGTCGTCGCGGTAGAAGCTCGTCATCTGCTCCTGGGCGCGGCCCGCGCCCTGGGCGGCCGCCGCGATCACGGCGGGCGGCTTTGGAAGGGCACGCGCGCGTGCCAGTGAGGTGACGACGACCGCCTGGCCGCCGTCGGTCTCCTGGCAGCAGTCCAGCAGCCTGAGCGGCTCGACGATCCAGCGCGAGGCCGCGTGGTCGGCGAGGGTGATGGGGCGGCCGTGGAACCAGGCGGCCGGGTTGGTGGCCGCGTAAGCGCGGTCGACCACCGCCACGTGCCCGAACGCCTCCGGGGTGAGGCCGTAGGTGTGGAGATACCGCTGGGCGGCCATCGCCACCCAGGAGGCCGGTGTGAGCAGCCCGAAGGGCAGCGACCAGCCGAGGGCGACCCCTTCGGCGGACGGTTCGCGGTGCTGGACGCCCGAGCCGAAGCGGCGCCCGGAGCGCTCGTTGAAGGCGCGGTAGCAGACCACCACCTCGGCCACGCCCGCCGCGATCGCCAGCGCCGCCTGCTGGACGGTCGCGCAGGCCGCGCCGCCGCCGTAGTGGACCCGCGAGAAGAACGACAGCTCGCCGATCCCGCAGGCCTGGGCGACGGTGATCTCCGGGCTGGTGTCCATCGTGAAGGTCACCATGCCGTCGACGTCGGCGGGGGTGAGCCCGGCGTCCGCCAGCGCCGCCCGCACGGCCTCGGCGGCCAGGGCGAGTTCGCTGCGGCCGGAGTCCTTGGAGAACTCGGTGGCGCCTATGCCGACGATGGCGGCCCGGCCGCCGAGGGCGTCACGCGCGCGTGCGCTCATGTCGCGGTCCCCGTCGTCGCGGCTCCCGTCGAGAGGGTGACCGTGCCCGTCACGTGCTTGCCGAGACCATTGGTACCGACGACCCGGACGACCACGCGGTCCCCCTGGAGGTCCTCAATGGTGCCCGTCAACACCATCGTGTCCCCCGGGTAGTTAGGCGCGCCGAGCCTGATGGCCACCTTGTGCAGCACGGTCGTAGGGCCGAAGTGGTCGGTGATATAGCGGCCGACCAGGCCATTGGTGGTGAGGATGTTCATGAAGATGTCCGGGGAGCCCTTCTGGCGGGCCAGCTCAGGGTCGTGGTGCACATCCTGGTAGTCGCGGGAGGCGATCGCGCCGGCGACGATCAGGGTGCGGGTGACGGGGATCGTGAGGGGCGGGAGCGTGTCACCGGGCTTCACGCGAGGGCCTCCTCTTCGGCCGTACGGAACACGGGCAGCACCAAGTCGCCGTCGTACGTCTGGAATTCGAGCCGCACCGGCATCCCGATCCGCACCTTGTCGTACGGCGTCCCGATGACGTTGCTGATCATCCGTACGCCTTCCGCGAGTTCGACCAGGGCGACGGCGTACGGCGGATCGAAGGCCGGGAAGGGCGGGTGGTGCATGACGACGTACGAGTAGACCGTGCCCGTTCCGCCCGCCTCGACCGTGTCCCAGCCGGGGGCGCCGCAGTGCGCGCAGCCGGGAAGCCACGGGAAGCGGAGGGTGGCGCAGGCGGTGCAGCGCTGGAGGAGGAGGCGGTGCTCGGCGACGGCCTTCCAGAAGCCCTCGTTGTCACGGTTGACGACGGGGCGCGGGCGGGTTCGCGCGGGCTTGTCCGGCTTCGAGGGCCGGCGCACGGGGGCGTACTTGAGGATGCGGAAGCGGTGCGTGCCGACGAGGTCGGGACCCACGCGGACGTCGGTGCGGGTGGTGACGAAGTACCCGGTGCCGAGCTTGGTGGTCTTGCGGTCCGAGACCGACTCGATGATCGTGTCGAAGGTGATCTCGTCGCCGGGGCGCAAGGGGCGGAGGTACTCCTGCTCGCAGTCGGTGGCGACGACCGAGGTGCAGCCCGACTCGTCGAGGAGGGCGAGGAGTTCGTCGTACGCCGGGGCGCGGCCCGTATGTCCGTCGCCGCCGGTGTGGCCGGTCAGGCCGCCCATCGTCCAGGCCTGGAGCATGGTGGGCGGGGCGACGGCGTCCGGGCCGCTGTACGCGGGGTTCGTGTCGCCGAGGGCCTCGCACCAGTGGCGGATCATGGGGGCGTTGACGGGGTCCTTGCCGGTGCCGGCGACGGCGGCGGGGCGCCCTTCGTAGGCCTTGAGACGGGTCACCAGGTCGTCGTCGGTGTTGCGGCGGGTCACCGGGTCGTCGTCCACGACAGTGCCCTTCCGGGTTGGGGTTTCTGACTGTCCGTCAGATATGAGGGGATGTCAAGGTCGGTTGCCCGTACCGGAACACGCCTGCGCGACGGCGCCGTAGCACCGCCGCGCGGACGTGTCACACCCCACATCTCCCCGGTTCCGAGAGGGCGTTCAGCCCTCCCGCGTCACCACCACAGCGGGGTGAAGTTGACGGACCAGTTGTCGTTGCCCTGGTTGATGGCCGTGAACGCGGAGCCGTTGACCTGCGCGGTGTTGCTCTGGTTCGTGGCGCCGGAGCCGACCGCGTTCTGCTGTGTGGTGGACGAGTTGCCGTTGTTGGTGCCGCCGACCCCACTGCCGACGATGCTCGCGACACCCGCGTTCGATCCGTCGTCCGCGAAGCCGCCGTTGTCCGCCGCCGCGACGCCGGTGAACAGTGCGGCGGCGAGCGGGAGGGCGGAGACGGCGGCGATGACGCGGGCGGTACGGATGCTTGCCATGTTTCTTCCTCCAGAACCCGGCTTCCTAGCCGGAAGTACGTCAAGTAAGGCTGTTCCCGGGGCAGTTGGCCGACCGCCTCGGTGCTGTGCACGACGTCGCGAGATCAGAGTTGCCCAGCGGGTCGCCGTAGAACCAGAGCGGAAGGGGTTATTCCCCCTGAAGCGTGAGGGCAAGTCGATAAACCCCTTTCACGACCTTGTGGTGCAGGTCAGGGCACTTACATCCGTCGGTGATCAAGTGGGACAAGAGGGGAAGCGTTCCCGCACTTTTCCAGCCAATCGCCCCGGCTCGGCGCGTCGCGCCCGCTCACCCTTCCCTTTTTCGAACATGCGTACGAACATAGAGGCATGGCCACCACCGACCGGCAGGCCACGACGCTGGCCCTCGCACACGCCCTGTCAGCCGCCGAGCGCGGCCTGGCCGTCATCCCCCTGTCCCGTTCGAAACTCCCGGCGCTCCGCTCCCCGCACCGCGACGACCCACTCGCCCCGCTCTGCCATGGGGAGTGCGGCCGCTTCGGTCACGGGGTCTACGACGCCTCGACCGACCCGGCCCGGATCCGCGAGATGTTCACCACGGCCCCCTGGTCGACCGGCTACGGCATCGCGTGCGGGCTCCCGCCGCACCACCTGATCGGCGTCGATCTCGACACCAAGTCGGGCACGGACTCCTCCGCGGCCCTGCGCGAGCTGGCGCTGCGGCACCTGTTCACGATCCCCGAGACGGTCGTCGTCCTGACCCCCAGCGGCGGCCGCCACCTCTGGCTCACCGGCCCGCCCGACGCGGCCGTCCCCAACTCGGCCGGCCGCCTGGCACCGGGCATCGACATCCGCGGGGCGGGCGGGTACCTCGTCGGCCCCGGCTCGCGCACCGACCACGGCGTCTACTCCACGGCCCCCGGTACGGCCCACCTCGCCCCGGCGGTCTGCCCGCCGGCCCTGCTGCGCCTGCTGCTCCCGCCGCCCCGGCCCGTCCACCCCGCGACCCATCCCTCGGCGGGCGACCAGGGCCAGGGCCTGGTCCAGTTCGTCCTCGCGGCGCACGAGGGGCAGCGCAACACGCGGCTGTTCTGGGCGGCCTGCCGGGCGTACGAGAACGGCATCGGCCCGGCGCTGGTCGCTCCGCTGATCGACGCGGCGCTGAACACGGGGTTGTCGGAGCGGGAGGCGAGGGCGACGATCGCGTCGGCGGCGCGGATGACGGGGCGCCGGGGGTGAGGGCCCAGTGGGCTCTGCCCTGTGGAAAACCCGGAGCGCCTGTCGGTGGGCCGACCTAGGGTGCTGCCCATGTCACTGACCTGGATCGTCCTCTCCTCCGGCCGCTCGCTCGATCTGACCGAGGTGCGGATGTCCTCGACGTACGGCGGCATGCTGGAGGGCTATCCCTGCAAGCCGGTCAACGAGTGGAAGATCCAGGGCCTCGTGCACAGAGCCGGGACGGCGTCCCCGACGACTCCCGTACACCTCGTCCCGCCACCGCGCGCGTACCCGGAGGACGACCACGTGGGTGCGTTCGGCCCCGTCGAGATCCTGCCCGCGGTCTCCTGCATGGGGTTCTTCAGCTCCACGCCCATCGACCCCGACCTCGATCCGGTCCTGCACCGCTCGGCCCTGACGGTGGTCTGGTTCCAGCCCACGCCGGAGGTGCCGTCGGAGAGCGCGGCGGAGCAGGCGCTCCTGGACCTCGCGTGGGATGAACTGGCCAAGGACCACGAGCTGTAGGCGCACCGATGAGCGACGTACGACGTGATCTGCTGCGCCGGCAGTTCGAGCTGACCTGGGCGCTGTTCGAATACCACCTGGAGCGTCTGGAGACCGACGACTTCCTCTGGGAGCCGGCGCCGCTGTGCTGGACGCTCCACGCGCCGGACTGGCGCCCCGACTGGGCGGACACCGAGCCGGAACCCGTCCCCGTGCCGACGATCGCCTGGCTGACCTGGCACATCGCGTGGTGGTGGGGCGTGGCCCTCGACCACGCGGAGGGACGCCCGCCGCGCGACCGCACGGACGTGGTGTGGCCGGGCCCCGGCGAGCCCGCGATCGAGGAGCTACGTGCCCTGCGTACGGCGTGGCTCAAAGCCCTGGCCCGGACCACCCTGGACGACGTGGCCCCGTTCCCCTGGCCGAACGACCCGTCGTACACCGTCGCGGACATGCTCGCCTGGGCGAACGCGGAGTTGATGAAGAACGTGGCGGAGATCGGCCAACTGCGGTTGCTGCGGCGGGCGTCGGCCTAGGGCCTGTCCGGCGGATCAGGCCGGCTGCAAGAAGGGGGGCTGACCGGTGCAGGTGAGCGGGGGTGGGTGCGTCTGTCTGCAAGGCGGAGGAGGGCGGCGACGCGGAGCGTCGGCAACCGACGACAACGCGGCAGACGGGCGTGCCCAGCCCCGCGACGCCGGCATGATCCGCCGGACAGGCCCTAGCCGCCGAGTCAGGCGGTTTGGACGTGCCGCAGTTTTCGGGTGAAGCGGTGCATGTGGGGGTCGAGGATGTCGTACGGCTCCTGCAGCAGCTGTTCCTCGGTCAGCCGGCGGATTCCGTCGAACTCGCCTTGGTCGTACGAGGTGATGGTGCCGGCGTCGACGTGTACGAGGTACCAGAGCGAGACGTCGGTGTGGGTGCCCTGGCCCCGGGTGCGGGTGACCGTGAGGAAAAGGGGGCGCTCTCCGGTGAGCGGCGATGCGACGGCCTCGACGCCCAGTTCCTCACGGCACTCACGGACCGCCGCGGCCCACGGGTCCTCACCCGGCTCGACATGCCCGCCGGGCGGCAGCCAGAGCCCGGCCTTGCGGTGGGCGACGAGCAGGAGCCGTCCGTCGGCGGGGTCGCGGACGACGACGTAGGAGACGAGGTGGGTGGCCGGGGTGGCCGGCCTGCGCACGCGGTACAGGGGAGCGCCGCTTCCGATCCACTTCTCGGCGGTCCTGAGGTGGGCGCGCTCCAGCTCGTCCCACGGTTCGATGCCGGTGATCAGCTCCAGGAGCCGGGCGCGGGGCGGGTCGTTGAGGGTGGGGTGGGCGAGGTCGTCGGCGGCGGGGTCACGTGAAGTCATACGCGGCCCAGTCGGTGACGTGTTCGTACCCGATGCGCTGGTAGAGGGCGTTGCTGGTGGGGTTGGCGGCGTCGGTGAACAGCACGACCTCCTGGGCGCCGGCGTCCCGCGCGGCCCGGCTGACCTGGGCCGACACGGCGGCGGCGTAGCCGTGACCGCGATGGTGGGCCGGGGTGTAGACGGGGTCCACCTGGGCCATGCCGGCGACGGCCGGGTTCACGCCGGCCATGGAGACGGGTGCCCCGTCCGGGGTCTCCCAGAAGGTGTAGCTCTTGTCGGCGAAGCGGGTGCCGGCCCAGGAGCCGGCGTCGATGGTGACGTCCTCACCGACGTCCGCGGCGAACCCACGGCACATGTCCATGAGAGCTCCGAGATCCTCCTCGCCCACGGAACGGGCCCGCCCCGCCGGGAACGGCTGCGGAGGGGTGAGCGTGCCGAGACGGTACAGGTGCAGTCGGACCCGCAGCGTCGACACGGCCCCCGCATGCCGCTGCCACGCCTCGGCGAAGGCGACGGCGGTGCGCTGGTCGGCGCTGACGTAGGGGAGGTCGTGCCCAAGGGCCTTCAACCGGACGGCGAGGGAGTCCGCCTGCTCGGGCGTGAGAGGACCGAGCCCCACACCACGGCCCGGCAGCCGGTAAAAGCTACCGACCACTTCCCCACCCCGCTCCAACCACCCGAAGACCGCCGCCCCCGCCCCGCCCCCTCGCCCCTCCCGCAGCCTCTGCGCCACCGTCAACTGCATGATGTTCGAGACGGGCTGAGCACGCAGAAAGCCCCCAACCCGACCGAGGAAGTCATCAAGATCTTCGGTGAGTTGCCAGTCTTCGGATCGCATACTCCATGCCTCCCCCACCCCACCGACAACCGAACGACCCCCGACCGATCACTCAGGTCAGGGGCCGTTCGTCCGCACTGCGGTGGGTGTGGGATTTGAACCCACGGTGGCATCGCTGCCACGACGGTTTTCAAGACCGTTTCCTTAGGCCGCTCGGACAACCCACCCCGCGCCGCCGGTGTGTGCGGTGGCGCGGGGACAAGAGTAACGGGTGGTCGGAGTGGAGGGGTGGGTCAGTTGTCGCCGACTCGGGAGCCGAGGGTGAGGTCGACCGTGTGGGTCTGGCCGCCCCGCTCGTACGTGATCTTGACCTTGTCGCCGGGCTTGTGGGTCCAGATCTCGCCGATGAGGGTCGGGCCGGAGTCGATGACCGAGTCGTCGAGCTTGGTGATGACGTCGCCGGCCTTGAGGCCCGCCTTGGCCGCGGGGCCGCCGGACTCCACGGACGCGGAGCCGTTCGCACCCTCGTCGGTGATCTTCGCGCCGCCCGAGGAGTCGTCCAGCGAGACGGACGCCCCGATCTTCGCGTAGACCGGCTTGCCGGTCTTGATCAGCTGCTGGGCGACGTACTTCGCCTGGTTGATCGGGATCGCGAAGCCCAGGCCGATCGAGCCGGACTGGCTGGTGCCGCCCAGGCCGCCGCTGCTGGTGGACTGGATCGCGGAGTTGATGCCGATCACGTTGCCCTGGGCGTCGAGGAGCGGGCCGCCGGAGTTGCCCGGGTTGATCGACGCGTCCGTCTGGAGCGCGCTCATGTAGCTGGAGCTCGAACCCGTGCCGTCGCTGGAGGCCACCGGGCGGTTCTTCGCGCTGATGATGCCCGTGGTGACCGTGTTCGACAGGCCGAAGGGGGCGCCGATCGCGATCGTCGAGTCGCCCACCGCGACCTTGTCGGAGTCGCCCAGGGTGAGCGGCTTCAGGTCCGACGGCGCGTTCTTGAGCTTGATCACCGCCACGTCGTAGCCCTGCGCGTGGCCGACCACCTCGGCGTCGTACTTCTTGCCGTCCGGGAAGGTGGCGGTGAGCTTGCCGCCGTCCACCGCGTCGGCGACGACGTGGTTGTTGGTGACGATGTGGCCCTCGGTGTCGAAGACGAACCCGGTGCCGGTGCCGCCCTCGCCGTTCGTGGACTCGGCCTCGATGGTGACCGTGCTCGGCAGCGCCTTGGCGGCCACGCCCGCGACGGTGCCGGGGTCGCGCTTGACCGTGCCGCCGCTCGTGGAGGAGGAGACGGTCGTAGAGGAGCTGTCGTCGTTGTTCTTGGCCAGGGTGTACCCGAGACCGCCGCCGAGGCCGCCGGCGACCAGCGCGGCCACCAGGATCGCGGCGACGAGACCGCCCCGGCCGCTCTTCGGCTTGGGCGCGGGCTGCTGGTAGGCGGATCCCCAGGGGTCGCCCGGACCACCGGCGCCACCCGTGGCTCCTGCGCCGGCACCAGCGCCCGCCCCCGCGCCGATGCCGTCATCGGCGTACGACGGGTAGGCCGGCGGCTGCGGCGGCGGCCAGCTCTCCGGTCCCGGGCCGCCGGAGGCCGACGCCCCCTCACCCGGGCCGTGCTGCGGCGCCCCACCCGGGCCCGCCGCCGAGCCGTAGGACTGCGTCTGCCCGGCGTGCACCAGCTCCTGCTCCGGCGTGCCCGACGGCGTACCCGCCGACGTGCCCGGCGCTGTACCGGACGGCGTGCTCGGCGGTACCGGCGGGATCGGAGTCGTCGGGGCGCCCGCGTCGGCGGCCTGCGGAGCCGAGGGAGCGGGAGCGTCCACCGGCACGGGGGGTGCGGACGGGGCGGGGGGTACTCCGGTGCCCTCGTTCTCGGTGCTCACAGCTTCTCTCCTCGGTCCACGGCTGTCGTCTGTCGAATCGCACTCGGCCACGCTCGGCGGTGCCGGTCGGTGTCCGGCGCGTGTCAGCTGTGCATGTCCTTTTGTATGCCGTCAGCTTTTCCCACGGGCCGTCAGGGCACCATAAGCGGTGGCTGTGGGTCTTCGGTGGTTCTTTATATAGGCCATGCAAGACAAATGAGGCGCAATCCATATGCCTCCGTTCGCACGCGTACCCCCGTGCGGTGGCACCATGACGCGGTGACCCACGCACGACAGCACCTGACCCAGGTCGTCGCCCACCGCGGCGCCTCCGAAGAGGCCCCCGAGCACACGCTGGCCGCGTACCGGAAGGCGATCGAGGACGGTGCGGACGCCCTCGAATGCGATGTACGGCTGACCGCGGACGGCCATCTCGTCTGCGTGCACGACCGACGCGTCAACCGTACGTCCAACGGCCGCGGAGCGGTCTCCGCCCTGGAACTCGCCGACCTCGCCGCCCTGGACTTCTCCTCGCGCAAGACCCGGGAGTTCTGGCGCACCCGCGACGAGGAACCGGACTGGGAGTACCGGCCCGAGGACCGCGAGGACACCTCCGTCCTCACTCTGGAACGGCTCCTCGAACTCGTCGCCGACGCGGGACGGCGGGTGGAGATGGCCATCGAGACCAAGCACCCCACACGCTGGGCGGGCCAGGTGGAGGAGCGGCTGCTGGTGCTCCTGAAGCGGTTCGGCCTCGACGCCCCCGCCGCGGCCGCCGAGTCGCCGGTGCGGATCATGAGTTTCTCGGCCAGATCGCTGCATCGCGTGCGTGCCGCCTCGCCGACGCTGCCGACGGTCTATCTGCTGCAGTTCGTCTCGCCGCGGCTGCGGGACGGCCGGCTGCCCGCGGGGGTGCGGATCGCGGGCCCCTCGATCCGGATCGTGCGCAATCACCCCGGCTACATCCGGCGGCTCAAGCAGGTCGGCCACCAGGTGCACGTGTGGACCGTGAACGAGCCCGAGGACGTGGACCTCTGCGTCGAACTGGGCGTGGACGCGATCATCACCAACCGGCCGCGGGCTGTGCTCGGGCAACTCGGGCGCTGACCCCGCGCGGACCCCTTGTCACAGGGTGTGCCCCGGCGCGTTCGGTGCGTGTTCGATCGTTACGAATGCGTCAGCGGAACGGGATTGGCCGGTTTCCGGTACAGGCCATTGGGGCATCCACACCGTGGCGTGGGGCGAAGGAGGTCTCGGGGGTGGCGTTGGTGGTGGCACAGGAGGTGCCCACGTCGTCGAGCATGGCCGTACCCCATGGCCCTGCGGGCGTGGGGCAAGCGAGACACCGGATGCGTGTGCAGTTGCGCAGCGGTGGGGTGGCGGAATCGGTCATCGACGACGCCGTACTGATTCTTTCCGAACTCTTGAGCAACGCGTGCAAGCACGGGCGGCCGTTGGGCGACGCGCTCGCCGGGGACGGCGATGTGCGCGCCGCGTGGCGGGTGGACGGGGCCGGGAGACTCACGGTCGAGGTGACGGACGGGGGCGGGCCGACGCGGCCGGCTCCGGCGACGCCGTCGGTGACCGCGCACGGGGGGCGTGGGCTGAACATCATCACCGCGCTCGCCGACGACTGGGGGGTGCGGGACGATGCGCGCGGTGAGGTGACCGTGTGGGTGGTCGTGCACGTGGATGTGCATGATCCTGATGCGGGCTGCCGTCGCAGTGACTTCGCCGGGAGGGTTTCGGCGCCGAGTGCGATAGCCGGGCTGGACTTCTCGGATCCGTTCGACGAGTTGGACTGATCGCCCACCCGAGTGCCAGGGCACCAAGTCGGGCGGCTGCGACACCGTCGTGGCTGGTCGCGCAGTTCCCCGCGCCCCTAAAAGCACAAAACGCTAGGCTCCCGCCGTACGAGACGAGCCGTTACCGGGAGACAGCCACGATGGCCAAGAAGCGACCTCAGACCAAGGGCGCGCGCCCGCAGATCGCGGATGGAGAGGTCCCGGTCGTCGGTGCCCGGGAGCCCTGCCCGTGCGGCAGCGGACGCCGGTACAAGGCCTGCCACGGCCGGGCCGCCGCGCAGGCCGTGACCGAGCTGGTGCACCGCCCGTTCGAGGGACTGCCCGGCGAGGGCGACTGGATCGCGCTGCGCGAGCTGGTGCCCGCCGCCACCGTCGAGCTGACCCTGAAGGACGGCCTGCCCGAAGGCGTCCCGTCGGTCACCCTCGCGACCGTGCTGCCGATGGCCTGGCCCGCGCTGCGCCGCGACGACGGCTCGGTCCTGCTCGGGCTGCAGAACGACACGGCGTCCGGCGACATCAGCCGCGACCTCGCCGACACCCTGCGAAGGGCCCTGGAAGCCGCCCCCGGCACCCCCGTCGAGGGCCGCCGGGCCCCCGCCGACGGACCGCGGCTGCAGGATCTCCTCGATCCCGAAGGCGTGTTCGAGCCAGTTGTGCACGAGGGCTTCGAGTTCTGGGTCCCGGACGCGGAGAACGCCACCACGGAGGTGACCGCCTCCCTGGAGCGGGCCAACGCCGCGGCCATCCCGACCGTCCGGCTGACCGGCGTCGACGCCGCGTACTGGTGCGAGACCCCGGACAAGAACCACCTGCGCTGGGTCATGCCGCACCCCGAGGAGCAACTTCTGGACGCCCTCGCGCGGCTGCACGCGGCGGGCCGTTCGAGCCTCGGCGAGGGCACCCGTCTGGTGGGTTCCTTCCGAGCCCACGGGCTCACCGTGCCGGTCTGGGACCTGCCGAGCGGGGTCACCGCGGAGGATGTCGAGAAGCCCGCCGCGGAGTTCGCCGAGCGGCTCGCCGAGGCGCTGGCGGTGGACGCGCCGCTGACCGCCGACGAGCGCCGCGCCCGCGGTGGTCTCACCAACCGCCAGGTCACGCTCAGTTGACACATCGGGGCCGAGGGCCCGGTG
>NZ_JBEYVC010000127.1:0-29894 GCF_040643855.1 Streptomyces sp. NPDC047072
CGCGGGCGGCTTCGAACTGCTCAAGCTGCTGTTGAGCGGCTATATGCAGGGTGTCAGCCGCGGTGCCCGCTGACCCGCCCCTGCAGCAGCCGCGACAGCGCCGCGTGCACGTCGTCCAGGGACCGCTCGGGCTGGAAGGACTGCCAGTCCAGCGCGGCGACCAGGACCATGCCGACCAGCGCCGAGGCGGTCAGCGGGATGTCGATCTCGTCGCTGAACTCGCCGTTGGCCACGCCCTCGCGCAGCACGTCCTCCACGACCGCGACGGCCTCCTGACGGACCACCATGAGCGTGGACTGCCAGGCCCTGTTGGTGCGCCACAGCTCGGCCACGTACAGCTGGGTGAAGGCCGGATAGCGGTCGATGAAGACGAGCCCCGCGCGGATCATCGCGTCCAGGGCGTCCACCTTGCCGCCACCCGCGCGTGCCGTGCTCTCGGCAGCCTCCCTCAGGGATGCGGTCAGGAGGCCCACGCCGTGCCGCAGCAGCTCCTCGAAGAGGACGGACTTGCTCGCGAAGTTGTAGTAGACCGTGCCCTTCGCGACGCCGGCCCGCTCGGCGATCTCGTCGACCGTGGTGGCGGAGAAGCCCTGCTCGGCGATGAGCGTGACGGCCGCCTCGTAGAGCTTCTGCCGGGTGGCCTCACGGCGTGTGCTGACGCCCGCCGCGGCGCTGCTGCTTTCCATGGTCCTGATTCTCACAGGAGCCGGCCCCCGGGAGGCCACGGTCGGGTTCACAGGGTGAGCTCCGGGTGCAGCCGGTCCAGGGTCCACACCTGGCGGCGACGGGCCGACACGGCGGTGAGCGCGAGGGCGCCCGCGGTGAACGCGACGAGCACCACGCACGCGTGCCACACCGGAGCGAGCCCGCCGCCCGTGATGAGCCTCCTCAGCGCCTCGACGACGTAGCTCATCGGCAGGAAGGGGTGCAGCGCGTTGAAGAAGCCCGGGCTGGTCTGGACGGGGTAGGTGCCGCCCGCGGAGGTCAACTGGAGCATCAGGAGGGCCAGGACGAGGATCCGGCCCGCCGCTCCGAAGCGGGCGTTCAGCCATTGGACGATCGCCGCGAAGCACGCCGTCACCAGGAACAGGAAGCCCACCGTGCCGGCCGCGCGGACCATCCGGAGTCCGATCGCCCAGTGCAGCACCGACATCAGGGCCACCGTCTGGAGCACCCCGATCGCCACCACCGGCAGCCAGCCGGCCAGCGCGATCCGCCAGGCCGAGGCGCCGGCGGCGAGGGCGCGCCTGTTCATGGGCGCGATCAGCATGTAGGCCACCATCGCGCCCACCCACAGGGACAGCGGGATGAAGTACGGGGCGAACCCGGTGCCGTAGTTCGGCGCCTTGTGCAGGTCCCGGGAGACCAGTTGGACCGGGTCCGCCATGACCTCGGTGCGGGCGTCGCGGTGCTTCTTGTCGTAGTCGGGGATCCGCGAGGCGCCGTCGTGCAGTCCGTTCGCGAGCTTCCCGGAGCCGTCGGCGAGCTTGTACATGCCGCCCGTCAGGTCGTCGGCGCCGCTCTTGAGACGGCCGATGCCCGTGTCGAGGTCCTGTGCGCCGCCCGCGGCCGTGGAGAGGCCCGTGTGCAGCGTCCTGGCCCCCGCGGCGACCTTCCCGGCGCCCTCGTTGAGGCGGTTGATCTTCGCGACGGCGTCGTCGAGGTCGTCGGAGAGGTGCGGGGCGCGGTCGGCGAGCGCCCGGGCCTGCTTCTGGAGTGTGGCGAGCTGTCCGTCGAGCCGGTCCAGGTCGCCGTTCTGGTCGGCGACGAGGGCGTTGACGTCGTCGGCGACCTTCGCCACGTCCGCGGCGGCCTGAGCGGCCTTCTTCAGGTCGGCGCAGGCCGCGTCCGGGAGCACGGGGTCCTGGCAGCGCGCCTTGTAGACGGCGTTCAGCGTGTCGGAGGCCGTGTGGGCGCCCCGGGCGGCGGCCGGGGCCGTCCTCACCAGGGTGTCGAGGTTGTGCCGGATCGCCCCGGCCGAGTCGGCGACCAACCGTGCGGAGTCGCCAATGGTCTTCGCGTTGCCCTTGAGGAAGGGCCCCACCTCGTCCGCGACCCCGTTGACCCGGTCGGCGAGCGTCTGCGTGCCCGCGGCGACCTGCCGTGAGCCGTCCGCCAGGTCGCCCGCGCCCGAGTCGAGCCGGACCAGCCCCGAGGACAGCCGGGAGCTGCCCTTCTGGGCGTCCGTCAGCCCGGCGGCGAGATCCTGGGAGCCCTCCTCCGCCTTGCCGATGCCCCCTTCGAGGTCGTCGGCGCCGTTGGCGGCCTTCACGGTGGCCCCGTGGATGTCGGAGAAGGAGATGAAGATCCGGTCCAGGAAGGACCGCGAGGCCTTGGTGGAGGCGGCCTGGCGCACCTCGGAGAAGACCGTGCGCGAGATCTGCCCCACGATGTAGTTGTTGGCGTCGTTCGTACGGACCTGGAGCGCGCCCGTCTCGGGGGAGTCGCCCGCACTGGAGGCGATCCGGCGGCTGAAGTCGGCCGGCATGGTCAGCGACAGGTAATAGGTGCCGTCCTCGACACCCTTGCGGGCCTCGGCGGTGCTCACCTCGTGCCAGTCGAAGGTGTCGCTCTCGCGCAGCCCCTTGGTGAGGTCGTCGCCCGCCGCCAGCTTCCGCCCGTCGGCGCTCGCCCCCTTGTCGTCGTTCACGAGCGCCACGGGGATGCGGTCCAGACGGCCGTACGGATCCCAGAAGGACCACAGGTACAGGGCGCCGTACAGCAGCGGCAGCACCAGCAGCGCCACCAGGGCGGCGCGCGGCAGTTTCCCCCTGCCGAAGCGGCGCAGCTCAAGCGCGGCCAGTTTCGGCGAGCGCATCGTCGGTCTCCTTCCGTCGGCTCGCACCCGTGCGCACCACGACGGCGTCTTCCGGTGCCTCGCTGCACACCGCCACGACGGTCGTCCCGGTCCCGGCGAGCCCCTTGAGCAGCTCCCAGGCCTCGGCCCGTTCGGCGTCGGACAGCTTCAGGTCGGTGTCGTCGACGCCCAGCAGCCGCGGCCGGCCGATCAGCGCCAGCGCGACGGACAGCCGTAGCGCCTCCAGCCGCTCCAGATCGCGTACGGCGGTCCGCGCGCCCTTGGGCAGGGCCTCCCGGTCGAGACCGGCCGCCGCGAGGGCGGCGTCGATCCGCAGCCCCGCCTCGGCGGTCCGCTCGGCGCGCGGCTTCAGCAGCGCGCGTACGGAGTCGCCGAACCGCCGCTGGAGCAGCGCCCGTTCGCGCAGGTGCTCGCCGACGGTGAGGGCCGGGTCGAGGTCGGTGACCCCGGTGACGTTCGCCAGGGCGCTGATCCGGCGGACGGCCGCGAGCTGCTTCGGCAGCCGCGCCCCGTCCACGGTCGCGGTGCCCTCCGTCGCCCGCATCCGCCCGGTGAGCGCGAGCAGCAGGCTCGTACGGCCCGAGCCCGACGGTCCCTCGATCGCGATGAGCGAGCCCGGTTCCGCGGCGAGGTCGATCCCGCGGAAGGCCCAGCCGCGGGGTCCCTCGACCCCGAAGCCCTCGGCCGTGACAGCTACCACGGCCCACCCCCTGAAGTTGAGTACGAGTTTTTGAACTGACTGGTCAGTGCAAAAACTAGCCCGAACCTTCGCTCGAAGCAAAACCGCAGGTCGGAACGGATTGTCAGTGGCATACCGCACGATGGGCACATACGGCACACGTGCCGTCACACAGACGACAGGAGGTTCGTCATGGCCAGCTATCACGCAGCAGCCGCCCGCCGGCGCCGCGCCACCGGCCCTGCCCCCTCACTGACCGGTCCGGCGAGCGACGTCCACCCCGTGCTGCGCCGGACCACGGCCCCGCCCGCCGCGCTCGACCTGCTCGCCCAGGCCCGCGCCGGGCTCGACGAGGCCGCTGCGCTGGAGACGTCGAACGAGCGCTATGCGACGGCCCATCTCGCCGCCCTGCGCACCGCGGCCGCCGTGCTCGCCGCCCGGGGGCGCCCGGAGCCCTCGCCCCGAAAGCGGGCCAAGATCCGGAGCGCCTGGGAAGTGCTCCCCGAGATAGCGCCCGAACTCACCGAGTGGAGCGCGCTGTTCGCCTCCGGGGCCCGGCGCCGCGCCCGGGCCGAGGCGGGCATCCAGGGCGCGGCCAGCCGCCGGGACGCCGACGACCTGATACGCGACGTGGCGATGTTCCTGCGCCTCGTCGAGCGGATGCTCGTCCTCCAGCCGGTCCTGCCCCAGCCCCGCCAGGACCCGGACATCCCAGAGGACACCGGCCGCGACGGTCACGGAGCCGACCGCGACTACCCGGACGCGGGCTGAGGGAGACCGGCGGGCGGGGTGGAGGCGAACCGGCCGACGCCGTGCCGGGGTCCGCCGGGTGGGACGCGGCTCGCGCCCCGGCACTGCGGTGACCAGGCGAGTGTCGGAGGCAATAGGGTGGGGAGCGCCTGAAACCTTCCGTGTCGCGCCGAGGAGTCAACTGCCGTGTCGGATCCGCTGCGACCCCGCGCCTCCCTCCGTACCGCCGTGGTCTGGGAGGTCCTCCAGGACGCCCTCGACCGCCGGGTCAAGGCCACGGGACGCCAGGTGCTGGACGTCCTCGACACCGGAGGCGGCAGCGGCAACTTCGCGGTGCCCGTGGCCCGCCTCGGCCACCAGGTCACCGTCGTCGACCCCAGCCCCAACGCCCTGTTCGCGCTGGAGCGCCGCGCCGCCGAGGCCGGCGTCGCCGACCGGGTCCGCGGGGTCCAGGGCGACGCCCACGGCCTCTTCGACGTGGTCGAGCGCGGCGCCCACGACGTCGTGCTGTGCCACGGCGTCCTGGAGTACGTCGACGACCCCGCCGAGGGCGTGCGCAACGTGGTGGCCGCCCTGCGCTCCGAGGGCGTCCTCAGCCTGCTCGCCGCCGGTCTCGGCGGCGCCGTGCTCGCGCGGGCCCTCGCCGGCCACTTCAAGGAGGCCCGGCAGGCGCTCGGCGACCCGGACGGCCGCTGGGGCGAGGGTGACCCCGTGCCCCGCCGCTTCACCGCCGAGCAGCTCACCGCCCTCGTCGAGGGCGCGGGCCTGACCGTCGGCGCCGTGCACGGCGTACGGGTCTTCGCCGACCTCGTCCCCGGGGTCCTCGTGGACACCGAGCCCGGCGCCCTGGAGGCCCTGCTCAAGCTGGAGGAGGCGGCGGCCGAACTCCCCGCGTTCCACTCCGTGGCCACCCAGCTGCATGTGCTCGGCGAGACGCGGGAGACCACCGGGGCCTGAGCGTCTCCCGAGCCGTACCGCTGATCAGGGACTTGGGTGCGGATGGAGTACGCCACAGGCCCCCCGATCGGGCGGTCGGCGCCGTATGATCGAGGGAGACGAACCGGCATGACGCGTCGGCCGCTGGGGAATGGAAGATTCAGCGAGCCGGAGTGTTCATGGCGGAATCCCGGTTGGCCAATTGGCGCAGAGGGGCGGGTTTCACGGGGGCGATTCCCTGCCTATCCTGAAGGGACCCCCCGAGTCGCCCCGGCGACTGCACGATGAGGAGGACTCCGTGCCGCTCTCGGAGCACGAGCAGCGAATGCTCGAGCAGATGGAGCGAGCGCTGTACGCCGAAGATCCCAAGTTCGCGTCGGCGCTCGAGGGAAGCGGGCTGCGTACGTACACCCGGCGGCGGGTCTACCAGGCAGTCGCGGGCTTCCTCGTGGGTATCGCGCTCCTCATGGCCGGTATGGTCGCCAAGCAGGTGTGGCTCAGCGTGGTGGGTTTCCTCGTCATGCTGGGGTGCGCGGTGCTCGCGGTGACCGGCTGGCGCAAGGCCCCCAAGCCGGGTGAGCAGCCCACGGCCGGCGCCCCGCAGGCGCGCCGCCAGGGACGGCAGAAGCGCTCCATGATGGACCGGATCGAGCAGCGCTGGCAGCGGCGCCGCGACGAGCAGGGCGGCCAGTAGCCCGACCCACGGACACCGTGAGGGGGTGACCACCCGACCGGGTGGTCACCCCCTCACGTATGCTCCCCGCCGCCCACCGGGCGGCGGTTTTCAGCCTTCCTGACTCAGCCTTCCCGGCCCGACACTCACCCTTCCTGGCCCGACGGCTTGCGCAGCGTCGGCCGGGCCGCCGCCACCCGGGCGGTCACCCCGTCCCGCCACTGCGACAGCGCCCACACCACCCGGGCGGTGGAACGCGGGGCGAGCAGCGCTCGGGCCGCCGTGCCCCGGCTCACCGACTGGCGCAGTCCGCCGATCACCCGCAGGACGTCCTGGGCGAGTCCGGCCGTCGGCCGGGGCCGCGGGGCGTAGAGCACCTGCTCCACCGCGTCCGCCACCCGCTGCACCGAAGCGGCCGCCGCCGGGTCGAGATGACCGAGCCGCACGATCCGGTCGGCCGCCTTGCGCGGGGTCAGGGAGTCGTCCGGCGGGATCCCGAAGTCCCACGCCGTGTCCGTCAGCTCCTCCCAGGCCGCCAGGGTGTGCACGGCGACGTCCTCCTCGCCGCGGCCGTGCCCGCCCAGGCGCACGGACCGGGTCCGCAGCCGCCACAGCATCGGCGACAGAGGGACCGCCAGGACGGCGAGTCCGACCAGCAGCCAGCCCAGCAGCTTGAGGTACCACCAGGGCCCGGCCACCGACCACCAGGGGGTGTCGCTGTCGCCGGGCGCCGCGAGCGCCGGGGACGCGCTGTCGCACACGTCCTGCTTCCGCATCTGCGCCGTGCAGCTCTCGCTCGCCGAAGGGGAGGCCGACGCCGACGCGGACGCCCCGGTGGACGGCCGTGCCACGTCCGCGGGACCACCGATCTCCGACTCCGGCACGGTGTACGAGGGCACCGTGCCCCGGGTCGGGGTCGGCTCGAAGCGGGTCCAGCCCACACCCTCGAAGTACAGTTCGGGCCAGGCGTGGGCGTCCTTGAGCCCCACCGACACCGAGCCGTCCGCCTGCGGGGAGCCGGGCGCGAAGCCCACCGCCACCCGCGCCGGAATGCCCAGGGAGCGTGCCATGGCCGCCATGGCGAAGGAGAAGTGGACGCAGAAGCCCTGCTTGTCGCGCAGGAAGTTGGCGATCGCGTTCGGCCCGTCGCCGACCTGGACCTGGGTGTCGTACTCGAAGCCGCCGTTGATCGCGAAGTAGTCCTGAAGGTCGACCGCCTGCTCATAGGCGTTCTTCGCGCCCGCGGTGACCTCGCGGGCGGTCTTGGCCACCACTCCCGGCAGCGAGTCGGGCAGCTCGGTGTACTCGCGCTTCAGGGCCGGCGGAGGGGCGGGGGCGTCGGCGAGCTGCTCGGCCGTCGGCTCCACGTCCAGGCTCTTGACCTTGTACGTGAGACCGCGGGTGTTCTGGCCGTGGTCGCCGACCAGGGCCATGCCCACGGGTTCGTAGCGCCACTTGCCCTCGATGTCGACCCCGCTGGGCGGGTAGGGCATCGGGAGCCAGTCCTGGGAGTACGAGTTCGCGGCCGAGATGGTGGTCTCGACCTCGCTGCGCTTGACGTCGGCGCCGAGCCCGATCGGGGTGGGGAAGGTGTCCGGCACGGCCTCGATGGGCCGCTTGGACGGCTTCCAGGTGCGGCCGTCGAAGTCGTCCAGGGAGACGATCCGCAGGTACAGGTTGGAGAGGTCGTTGCTCTTGGTGCGCACGGACAGGACCTGGCGGTCCTCGTCGACGTTGAGGTAGTCGCGCAGCGACACCAGCGGGTTCACCGCCGAGATGGTGCCGCCGTTGCCGCTGCCGGAGCCCACGCCGGTGCCGGCGGGGCCCAGGAGACCGTCGCTCATCGCGGGCAGCCCCAGCGGCACCACCAGGGCGATACCGAGGGCCACCACGCCGATGCGGCGCCCGGTGCGCACCGGTGCCACCGGACCCGAGTCGGCGCCCGGCGGGCGGGACGACCCGCCGAAGACCCGGCCCCACTGCGAGAGCCGGTCGCGCCCCTCGGCCAGGAGCAGCAGCAGATAGCCGGCCGCCGCGATCAGGAACCACAGCCAGTCCGCGCCGCCGTCCGACAGCCCCGCGGCGACGGAGTACAGCGCGAGCAGCGGCAGCCCCGCCGGGGCCGCGCTGCGGAAGGTCACCGCGAGGGTGTCCACCACCAGCCCGATGACCATCACACCGCCGATGATCATGAGGCGGATGCCGGCGGAGTCCAGCGGTGCCGGGATCGCGTACCGGGCGATGTCGTCGCCGCCCTGCCGCAGCAGGTCGGAGAAGTGCACGAAGGCGTCCGGTCCCGGGATCACCCCGAGGAAGGCCTGGTCGCGCGCGAAGAGCAGGGTCAGGATCACCAGGGTGACCAGCGCCTGCGCCGCCACGGTCAGCGGCCGCGCCAACGGGATCCGCCGGGCCCCCGCACCCACGCAGGTCTGCACCCCGAGCAGGAAGGCCGCCTGCACGATCCACGTCATCGGCTCGACCAGGGGCAGCAGGGCGCACGCGGCCATCAGGGTGGCCGCCCACGCGCACAGGGCCAGTCGGGCCCGCCCGCTCAGCATGATCATCCCTCCCCGGCGCCGGCCATGCCGACGCCCGTGCGCTCGCGGTCCGCGAGACGCCACAGTTCTTCCAGCGAGGTGCCGCGCGGCACGCCCAGCGCCGTCCAGCCCGCCTCGCGCAGCATCCGCAGCCGCTCCTCGCGGGTCTCCGTGGGCTCCGTGACGTCGCCCGGCTCCCGCACCCAGCTCTCGCTGTCCAGCACGAAGGCGAGCGCGCCCCCGCTGCGCTGCCGCATCTTGGCCGCCACCGTGGCCTGCTCCTCGTCCAGGTCGCCGAAGAACGCCACCAGCAGCCCTTCGTTGCCGCCGCGCAGCACGTCGTAGGCCCGGGACAGGCCGGTGCCGTCGGAGTGGTCGATCACCGCGAGGGTGTCCATCATCAGCCCGGCCGCGTCCGCCGACTCCTGGCTGGCGCCCGCGAACCCGTCGGCGCCCTCACCGGGCACGGAGTTGCCGGTGTCGGTCAGCAGCCGCACGGAGAAGCCCCGTTCGAGCATGTGCACCAGGACGGAGGCGGCGCCGGAGACGGCCCACTCGAAGGCGGAGTCCGGGCCCGCGCCCGCGAAGGCGATGCCCCGGGTGTCCAGCAGCACCGTGCACCGGGAGCGCTGGGGCTGCTCCTCGCGGCGCACCATCAGCTCGCCGTAGCGGGCGGTGGAGCGCCAGTGGACGCGCCGCAGATCGTCGCCGTAGCGGTAGCCGCGCGGGATCACGTCGTCCTCGCCGGCCAGGGCGAGCGAGCGCTGCCGTCCGTCGCCGTACCCCTTCGCCTCGCCGCTCAGGCGCACCGGCGGCAGCGCCTCCACGCGCGGGATCACCGTCAGGGTGTCGTACGACGAGAAGGAGCGGGTCAGTTCACACATCCCGAACGGGTCGCTCAGGCGCAGCTGGAGGGGGCCCAGGGGGTAGCGGCCGCGCAGGTCGGAGCGGACGCGGTAGGAGACCTCGCGGCGGCCGCCCGGCTCGACCCGGTCCAGGACGAAGCGGGGGCGCGGGCCGAGGACGTAGGGCACCCGGTCCTGGAGCATCAGCAGGCCGGTGGGCAGCCGGGAGACGTTGTCCATCCGCAGATGGACGCGGGCCTCGCTGCCCGCGGGCACGCGCGCGGGGGAGAGGCGGCGGCTGCCCGCGACCCGGTAGCGGGTGCGGTACAGCACGGTCGCGCAGACCAGGGGCAGCACGGCGAGGAGCAGGCCGACGCGCAGCAGGTCGCTCTGGCCGAGGACGTACGCGCAGACGGCCGCGGCTATGCCGGCCGCGAAGAAGGAGCGCCCGCGGGTGGTCAGACCGGCCAGCGCGGTGCGCACCCCGCCCTTCTCGCCCCGGTCCGGCTCGGGGCCGTGCGCGCCCCCGGGGGCGGTGGTCATCACAGGCTCCGCGGCGGCTGCTGCGGGTACGCGGGTGCGGAGCGGCCGATGCCGAGGCCGCTCTGCTGGGGCGCCGAGGGAACCGGGGTGCGCTGGAGGATCTCCTGCACGACCTGCTCGGAGGTGCGCCGGTTGAGCTGGGCCTGGGCGGTGGGCAGCAGCCGGTGGGCCAGGACGGCCACGGCGAGTGCCTGGACGTCGTCCGGCAGGGCGTACTCCCGGCCGCTGAGGGCGGCGGAGGCCTTCGCGGCGCGCAGCAGATGCAGCGTCGCGCGCGGGGAGGCGCCGAGTCTGAGGTCGGGGTGGGTGCGGGTGGCGGCGACCAGGTCGACGGCGTACCGCCGGACCGGCTCGGCGACATGGACACCGCGGACGGCCTCGATCAGCTTCACGATGTCGTGCGCGTGGGCCACCGGCTGGAGGTCCTCCAGGGGGGAGACCCCGCCGTGCACGTCGAGCATCTGGAGCTCGGCCTCGACGCTCGGGTAGCCCACCGAGACCCGGGCCATGAAGCGGTCGCGCTGGGCCTCGGGGAGCGGGTAGGTGCCCTCCATCTCGACCGGGTTCTGGGTGGCGACGACCATGAAGGGGCTCGGCAGCTCGTAGGTCTGCCCGTCGATGGTGACCTGGCGCTCCTCCATGGACTCCAGGAGCGCAGACTGCGTCTTCGGCGAGGCGCGGTTGATCTCGTCGCCGATCACGATCTGCGCGAAGATCGCGCCCGGCTTGAACTCGAAGTCCCGGCGCTGCTGGTCCCAGATGGACACGCCCGTGATGTCCGAGGGCAGCAGGTCGGGCGTGAACTGGATACGGCGCACCGAGCAGTCGATGGACCGCGCGAGCGTCTTGGCCAGCATGGTCTTGCCGACGCCGGGGACATCCTCGATCAGAAGATGTCCCTCGGCGAGCAGCACGGTCAGTGAAAGCCGTACGACCTCGGGCTTCCCCTCGATCACGCTCTCCACGGAACTGCGCACCCGCTCGACGACGGCGGTCAGATCAGTGAGGCTGGATCGATCGTCATAGGTGGTCACCCGGCCCTCCTCGGCCCGTTGCATTCCGGGCCGACGCCCTTCGATGCGTAACCGGCCCACCCCGAAACACGGACACCACGCGTGAATAGTTCCGCGCGACGTCACTCCCGCATTCTTGCTGCCGTTACCGATTCGTGTCACTCGACTGTGGACAACTGGCTGCACTATGTCGGGTCTTACGGTGTTTTGGGCATCCCCTGCGCCGAAATCAACAGCGAAACGACAGGTCCCCGAGCCGGTTACGCCGGGTCGACCTCGCGCAGAAGGCCCGTTTTGACGTCGAACACGAAGCCGCGCACGTCGTCGGTGTGCAGCAGGAACGGCGAGGTGCGCACCCGCTGCATGGACTGCCGTACGTCCTGGTCGACGTCCCGGAAGGACTCCACCGCCCAGGCGGGGCGCTGGCCGACCTCCATCTCCAGTTCGGTGCGGAAGTCCTCGGTGATCGCCTCCAGACCGCAGCCCGTGTGGTGGATCAGCACGATGCTGCTGGTGCCCAGCTTGCGCTGGCTGATGGTGAGCGAGCGGATCACGTCGTCGGTGACCACGCCGCCGGCGTTGCGGATGGTGTGGCAGTCGCCGAGCTCCAGGCCCAGCGCCGCGTGCAGGTCGAGACGGGCGTCCATGCAGGCCACGACCGCGACGTGCAGGACGGGGCGGGCGTCCATCCCGGGGTCGGTGAACGCGGCGGCGTACCGCTCGTTCGCGTCGACGAGGCGGTCGGTCACGGTGCCGCGGGATATGGCGCCTTCGGATGCGGTGGATACGGATGCGGAAGTCGTCATACCTGCAACGGTACTGGTCACAGCGGTCCTGGTCCTGTGGTGAGAAGGGAAAAAGAGCGTCATCACGTGCTGTGTGTGAGGTAACCCACAAGAGTGCCGGGTGCACCCGAACGAGTGGTTTCCGGGATGTGTCGCTTCGGATCGCCGCCCGCCCGCGACGCGCAGGCCGGTTGATTGACCGCGAGTCACCGTGGACTAAAGTGACGCGAAGCGGGGGACCGAAGGACCACGTCTCCCTGCCTGACTTCCCCGGAGACCCCCGCTCATGCACGGTCGGTCTCCCCACGTGCGCGGCGCGTACGGGCCCGCCGGATCTGAGAGGGCCCCTTGAGCCAGAGTCGACACGTCCCGGTGATGCTCCAGCGGTGCCTGGACCTGTTGGCCCCCGCCCTCCAGGAACCGGGAGCGGTCGTCGTCGACTGCACCCTCGGCCTCGGCGGGCACAGCGAGGCGCTGCTCCAGCGGTTCCCCGAGGCCCGCCTGGTCGCCCTCGACCGGGACAAGGAGGCGCTGCGCCTGTCCGGCGAGCGGCTCGCGCCCTACGGCGAGCGCGCCACCCTCGTGCACGCCGTCTACGACGAGCTGCCGGACGTCCTGGCCAGGCTCGGCATCGCGCGCGTGCAGGGCGTCCTCTTCGACCTCGGCGTCTCCTCGATGCAGCTCGACGAGGCCGACCGCGGCTTCGCCTACGCCCAGGACGCCCCGCTCGACATGCGCATGGACCAGACGACCGGCGTGAGCGCCGCCGAGGTCCTCAACACCTACCCGGCGGGCGAACTCGTCCGGATCCTGCGGGCGTACGGCGAGGAGAAGCAGGCCAAGCGGATCGTCTCCGCCATCGTGCGCGAGCGCGAGAAGGAGCCCTTCTCCCACAGCGCGCGGCTCGTCGAACTGATCCGCGACTCCCTGCCGCAGGCCGCCAAGCGCACCGGCGGCAACCCCGCCAAGCGCACCTTCCAGGCGCTGCGCATCGAGGTCAACGGCGAACTGGCCGTCCTGGAGCGGGCGATCCCGGCCGCCGTGAAGGCGCTCGGCGTCGGCGGACGGATCGCCGTGCTCTCGTACCACTCGCTGGAGGACCGGCTCGTCAAGCAGGTCTTCGCCGCCGGCGCCGCCACCACCGCCCCGCCCGGACTGCCCGTCGTCCCCGAGCAGTACCAGCCTCGGCTCAAGCTGTTGACGCGCGGTGCCGAACTTCCCACCGAGGAAGAGGTCGCCGAGAACCGGCGGGCCGCACCGGCGCGCTGCAGGGGCGCCGAGCGCATCAGGGAGGACATCGAGTGAGGTGTGTGACGGGTGTGAGTGAGTTGGGAAACCGGACTCACTGGAGGGCGTGTGAGTAGGAAACCCGAACTGAGGGGGAGGGCGGCCCGGCTCGCGCGGCTCTTCCCCGCCGGCGGCGGCTCCGGCGGACAGGCCGCCCGCACCCCCTTCGTGCTCCTCGTGGTGCTCCTGCTCGGCGGCGGCCTCATCGGGCTGCTGGTGCTGAACTCCGCGCTCAGCGAGGGGTCGTTCCAGCTCACCGACCTCCAGAAGGACACCAAGAACCTCACCGACGAGGAACAGGCCCTCCAGCGGGACATCGACGCCTACTCCGCCCCCGAGGCCCTGGTGCGCCGCGCCCGTGAGCTCGGCATGGTGCCCGGCGGCGACCCGGCCTTCCTCGATCCCGACGGCACCGTCAAGGGCGTCCCCTCGCCCGCGGCCGCCGCACCGGCCTCCCTGCGCGCGCCCCTCGTCCTCGCCCCGGAGGTGCTCGCCGACGAGGCCCCCGCCACGCCGACGGACAGCCCCGCCCCTACGGCGACCGCGGCGAGCCCGACCCCGGCGAGCATCCCCGGGGCGACGACTCCCGCAAGCACCCTCTCCGCGACCCCGACCCCCGGCAGGTGACGGAAGTGCCCGACCAGTCCGACAGGCAGCCCCCGCGCCGCCGGGTACCCGGACCCGCCCGTCCCGAGCGCTCCGCCCGCTCCGTCGGCCGACCGCGCCCGGGCCCCGGCGCCCGCCCGGCCCGCCGTCCCTCGGCGGCCCGCCCCGCGGCGCCCCGCCCCACGGCCGGCAAGCCGCTGCGCCTGGGCAGTCCCCGCCCCCGGCTGCGCCTGGTCGGCCTCGCGCTGACCCTGGTGATGGTCGCCTTCGTCGTACGACTGCTCCAGGTGCAGGCCGTCGACGCCAGCACCTACGCGGCCAAGGCCGAGCAGAACCGGTACGTCGGCTACACGCTGGCCGCCGAGCGCGGCGGGATCACCGACCGCGACGGCGTGGCCCTCGCGACCAGCGAGGACGCGTACGACATCACCGCCGACCCGACGCTGTTCACCCGCAAGCAGCTCAAGATCGATGACGGGCCGGAGCAGGCCGCGGCCCTCCTCGCCCCGATCCTGGGGCGGGACCAGGAGACGATCGTCAAGAAGCTGCGGCCCAAGGACAAGAAGCTGCGGTACGCCCTGCTGGCCAACCGGCAGACCCCGCAGGTGTGGAAGCAGATCAAGGACCTGAAGTCGGCGCTCGCGACCAAGGCGGAGAGCGACCCGAGCACGGCCAACGTGCTCGCCGGCGTGCTGTCGGTGCCCACCACCAAGCGGGTGTACCCGAACGGCGACCTCGCCGCCGGGATACTGGGCTGGGTCAACGCCGACGGCAAGGGCGGCGGCGGCATCGAGCAGCAGCTGAACACGCTGCTGGCCGGCAAGGACGGCAAGATCCGCTACGCCCAGTCCGGCGGCCGCCAGGTGCCCACCGTGGGCTCCACGGAGACGCCCGCGGTGCCCGGCAGCGACGTCGAGCTCACCATCGACCGGGACATCCAGTGGGCCGCCCAGCAGGCCATCACCGACCAGGTGAAGGAGTCCAAGGCGGACCGCGGGTACGTGATAGTGCAGGACACCCAAACCGGTCAGGTCCTCGCCATGGCCAACTCGCCCGGCTTCGACCCCAACGACCTGTCCAGGGCCAGCTCGGTGAACATGGGCAACGCGGCCCTCCAGGACGCCTACGAGCCCGGTTCCACCGCCAAGATCATGTCGATGGCCGCCGTCCTCGAGAAGGGCGTCGCCACCCCCGAGACGCACGTCATCGTGCCCAACCGGCTGCACCGCGGGGACCGGCTCTTCAAGGACGACATCGACCACCCGACCTGGTACCTCACGCTCAACGGCGTGCTCGCCAAGTCGTCGAACATCGGCACCATCCTGGCCACCGGCCAGCTCGGCAAGACCCAGGCGCAGGCCAACCAGGTCCTCTACTCGTACCTGCGCAAGTTCGGTCTCGGCAGCTACACCGGGCTCGACTTCCCCGGCGAGACGCCGGGCATCCTCGCCAAGCCCGCCGACTGGTCGACCTCGCAGCAGTTCACGATCCCTTTCGGCCAGGGCGTCTCCCTCAACGCGATGCAGGCCGCGTCCGTCTACTCGACGATCGCCAACGGCGGGGTCCGTATCGAACCCACGCTCGTGCGCGGCACCAAGGGCCCCGACGGACGCTTCACCCCGGCCGCCACGCCCGGGAAGACACGGGTCGTGAGCGCCGCGACGGCCAGGACCCTCGCCAGGATGCTGGAGTCGGTCGTGGACGACGAGGAGGGCACCGGCACCAAGGCCCGTATCCCCGGCTACCGGGTCGCGGGCAAGACCGGTACGGCCAACCGTGTGGATCCGGCCACCGGCCAGTACAAGGGCTACACCTCGTCGTTCGCCGGATTCGCGCCGGCCGACAAGCCCCGCGTCACCGTCTACTGCGCCATCCAGAACGCCACCAAGGGCAACTACTTCGGGGGCCAGATCTGCGGCCCCGTCTTCAAGAAGGTCATGGAGTTCGCCCTGAAGACCCTCCAGGTCCCGCCCACCGGGGCGAAGGCCGCCAACCTGCCCGTCAACTACACGCCCTGATCAGCAACCGAGCCACCCCGAGCCACCAGGACCACCTCGTGACGACGATCACCCCCGACGCCGGGAACCAGAGCACGCCCGCGCCCTCGCTTCGCCCCGGAGCGGGGTCGCCCGGTACGCTCACCGCCGTGCCACACGCTGATCAGTCCCAATCCACCCAGAAGGGCGCACCCGTGACATATCCGGGACCGCCCCGGCCGGTCCGGGTCTCCGCAACACCCCTCGCGGAACTCGCCGATCAGCTGGGTACCACCGCCGACAGCTCCGCCGACGTCACGGGCATCACCCACGACTCGCGCGCAGTCCGCCCCGGCGACCTGTACGCCGCCCTCCCGGGCGCCCGCCTGCACGGCGCCGACTTCGCCACCCAGGCCGCCGGCCTCGGCGCGGTCGCCGTGCTGACCGACCCGACCGGCGCCGAACGCGCCGCCGCGACCGGGCTCCCGGTCCTGGTCGTCGACGACCCGCGCGCGCGGATGGGCGAACTGGCGGCCACCATCTACGGCCGCCCGGGCCGCGACCTGCTCCAGATCGGCATCACCGGCACCTCCGGCAAGACCACCACCGCCTATCTCGTCGAGGGCGGGCTGAAGACCAAGAACAACACCGGTCTGATCGGCACCGTCGAGATGCGCATCGGCGACGAGCGCATCAAGTCCGAGCGCACCACCCCCGAAGCCACCGATCTCCAGGCCCTGTTCGCGGTCATGCGCGAACGCGGCGTCGAGGCGGTCGCCATGGAGGTCTCCAGCCACGCGCTGGTCCTCGGCCGGGTCGACGGCTGCGTCTTCGACATCGGCGTCTTCACCAACCTCAGCCCGGAACACATGGAGTTCCACTCCGACATGGAGGACTACTTCCGGGCCAAGGCACAGCTGTTCACGCCCGAGCGCAGCAAACTCGGCGTGGTCAACGTCGACGACGAGTACGGCCGTCGCCTCGTCACGGAGGCGACCGTCCCGGTCGTCACCTTCTCCGCCGAGGGCCACCCGGACGCCGACTGGCGGGCCGCGGACGTGCACGTCGGCCCGATGGACTCCACGTTCACCGTGATCGGCCCCGCGGGCGAGCGGATCGAGGCCAGGTCGCCGCTGCCGGGCCCGTTCAATGTGGCCAACTCGCTCGCCGCGATCGTGGCCCTGGCCGCCGCGGGCCTGGACCCGCAGGTCGCCGCCGACGGCGTCGCCGCCGTACCGGGCGTGCCGGGCCGGCTGGAGCGCGTGGACGCCGGGCAGCCGTATCTCGCGGTGGTGGACTACGCCCACAAGACCGACGCCGTCGAGTCCGTCCTCAAGGCGCTCCGCAAGGTCACCGAGGGCCGGCTGCACGTCGTGCTCGGCTGCGGCGGCGACCGGGACACCACCAAGCGCGCGCCGATGGGCGCGGCGGCCGCCCGGCTCGCCGACACCGCCGTACTGACCTCCGACAACCCCCGCTCCGAGGACCCGCTCGCGATCCTCGCAACCATGCTCCAGGGCGCCGCGTCCGTGCCAGTACACGAGCGCGGCGAGGTCCAGGTCTTCGAGGACCGGGCGGCCGCGATCGCGGCCGCCGTCGCCCGCGCCCGGCCCGGGGACACCGTGCTCGTCGCGGGCAAGGGCCACGAACAGGGCCAGGACATCGCCGGGGTGGTCCGTCCCTTCGACGACCGCCAGGTGCTTCGAGAAGCCATCCAGCAGACCCAGGGATGAACTTGTGATCGCCCTCTCCCTCGCCGAGATCGCCTCAGTCGTCGGCGGGCAGACGCACGACATACCGGATCCGTCGGTCCAGGTGCACGGGCCCGTCGTCATCGACTCCCGCAAGGCCGTGGACGGCAGTCTGTTCGCCGCCTTCGCGGGGGAGTTCGTCGACGGCCACGACTTCGCGGCCGAGGCCGTCGGGGCGGGCGCCGTCGCCGTGCTGGCACAGCGCCCGGTCGGCGCGCCCGCGATCGTGGTCGAGGACGTCCGGGCGGCCCTCGGCGCGCTCGCCGGTCATGTCGTACGACGACTCGGCGCGACCCTCGTCGCCCTGACCGGCTCCGCGGGGAAGACCAGCACCAAGGACCTGATCGCCCAGGTGCTCCAGCGCAAGGCGCCCACGGTGTGGACCGAGGGCTCGTGCAACAACGAGATCGGGCTGCCGCTGACCGCCCTGACCGCCACCGAGGAGACCCGGTTCCTCGTACTGGAGATGGGCGCCCGCGGCATCGGGCACATCAGCTACCTCACCGAACTGACGCCGCCGAAGGTCGGGCTCGTCCTGAACGTCGGCACCGCCCACATCGGCGAGTTCGGCGGCCGGGAGCAGATCGCCCAGGCGAAGGGCGAGTTGGTCGAGAGCCTGCCGGAGGACGGGGTCGCGATCCTCAACGCGGACGATCCCTTCGTACGGGCCATAGAGTCCCGTACGAAGGCGAAGGTGATCACTTTCGGAGAGTCAGGCGAAGCGGACGTACGGGCCGAGAACGTCCGACTCACGGACACCGGGCAGCCCGCCTTCCTGCTTCACACACCCTCCGGTGCAAGCGAAGTGACCATGCGCCTGTACGGTGAGCACCACGTGTCGAACGCGCTCGCCGCGGCCGCCGTCGCCCATGAGCTGGGCATGTCCGCGAACGAGATCGCCACCGCGCTCTCCGAGGCGGACTCCCTCTCCCGTTGGCGGATGGAGGTCACCGAGCGCCCGGACGGCGTGACGATCGTCAACGACGCCTACAACGCGAACCCCGAGTCCATGCGAGCCGCCCTGCGCGCGCTCGCGGCGATGGCCAAGGGACGTCGTACGTGGGCGGTGCTCGGCAAGATGGCCGAGCTCGGGGACGAGGCGCTCGCCGAGCACGACGCGGTCGGGCGGCTCGCCGTCCGGCTCAATGTCGGCAAGCTCGTCGCGGTCGGGGGCAGGGAAGCGTCCTGGCTGCAACTGGGCGCATATAACGAGGGTTCGTGGGGTGAGGAGTCGGTGCACGTGTCCGACGCACAGGCGGCGGTCGACCTGCTGCGCAGTGAGTTGCGCCCGGGAGACGTCGTCCTCGTGAAGGCGTCCCGGTCGGTGGGCCTGGAGAGCGTCGCCGAGGCGCTGCTGGGCGGCGAGGGTGAGGTTGCCGCCCGATGATGAAGCAGATCCTGTTCTCAGGAGTCATCGGCCTCTTCCTGACCTTGGTCGGCACCCCGCTGCTGATCAAACTGCTGGCCCGCAAGGGCTACGGCCAGTACATCCGGGACGACGGCCCGCGCGGGCACGCCAGCAAGCGCGGTACGCCGACGATGGGCGGTATCGCCTTCGTCCTGGCGACGGTCGTCGCCTACTTCGGCTCCAAGCTGATCACCGGCTACCCGCCCACCTACTCGGGTGTGCTGGTGCTCGGCCTGATGGTCGGCATGGGCCTGGTCGGCTTCCTCGACGACTACATCAAGATCGTCAAGCGGCGTTCGCTGGGCCTGCGGGCCAAGGCGAAGATGGCCGGGCAGCTGATCGTCGGCATCGGCTTCGCGGTGCTCGCCCTGCAGTTCCCGGACGCCCGCGGCAACGCCCCGGCCTCCACCAAGCTGTCGTTCATCACCGACTTCGGCTGGACGATCGGCCCGGTGCTGTTCGTGGTCTGGGCGCTGTTCATGATCCTCGCGATGTCGAACGGCGTGAACCTCACCGACGGTCTGGACGGCCTCGCCACCGGCGCCTCGGTGCTCGTCTTCGGCGCCTACACCTTCATCGGCGTCTGGCAGTTCCAGGAGTCCTGCGCCAACGCGGTCTCCCTGACCAATCCGGGCGCCTGCTACGAGGTGCGCGACCCGCTGGACCTCGCGGTGATCGCCTCCGCGCTGATGGGCGCCTGCCTCGGCTTCCTGTGGTGGAACACCTCGCCCGCCAAGATCTTCATGGGTGACACGGGCTCGCTGGCCCTCGGCGGTGTCCTCACGGGCCTGGCCATCCTCTCCCGCACGGAGCTGCTGGTGGCCCTCATGGGCGGCCTGTTCGTCCTCATCACCATGTCGGTCGTCATCCAGGTCGGCTCCTTCCGGCTCACCGGGAAGCGCGTCTTCCGGATGGCACCGCTCCAGCACCACTTCGAACTCAAGGGCTGGTCCGAGGTCCTCATCGTGGTCCGGTTCTGGATCATCCAGGGCATCTGTGTGATCGTCGGCCTGGGGCTCTTCTACGCGGGATGGGCAGCAGAGAAGTGATCGACCTGCAGGGTAGGCACGTCACCGTCGCCGGGCTCGGTGTCTCCGGCATCCCGGCGGCCAAGGCGCTGCACGCGCGCGGGGCGCACGTCACGGTCGTCAACGACGGCGACGACGCACGCGCGCGTGAGCAGGCCGCGGAGCTGGAGGCGCTGGGCGTCACCGTCCGCCTCGGCGACGGCGCTACCCTGCCGGACGGCACCGAACTGATCGTCACCGCGCCGGGCTGGAAGCCGGACAAGCCGCTGTTCCAGGCGGCCCGCGCGGCCGGCGTCGAGATCTGGGGCGACGTCGAACTCGCCTGGCGGTTGCGCGGCCCCGACGCGGCGCCCTGGCTCGCGATCACCGGCACCAACGGCAAGACCACGACCACCCAGATGCTCGCGTCGATCCTGAAGGCGGCGGGCCTGCGCACGGCCGCTGTCGGCAACATCGGCATCTCCCTGCTCGACGCGGTGCTCGGCGAGGAGCAGTACGACGTCCTCGCCGTCGAGTTGTCCAGCTACCAGCTCCACTGGGCGCCCTCGCTGCGCGCCCACTCCGCCGCCGTGCTCAACCTGGCGCCGGACCACCTCGACTGGCACGGCTCCATGGAGGCGTACGCCGCCGACAAGGGCCGCATCTACGAGGGGAATCGGGTCGCCTGCGTCTACAACGTCGCCGACAAGGCCACCGAGGAGCTGGTGCGCGAGGCGGACGTCGAGGAGGGCTGCCGGGCCATCGGGTTCACGCTGGGCTCGCCCGGGCCGTCCCAACTCGGTGTGGTGGACGGCATCCTGGTCGACCGCGCGTTCGTCGAGAACCGGCAGAAGAACGCGCAGGAACTCGCCGAGGTCTCCGACGTCAATCCGCCGGCCCCGCACAACATCGCCAACGCCCTGGCCGCGGCCGCCCTCGCGCGGGCGTTCGGGGTGCCGGCAGCCGCCGTACGGGACGGGCTGCGGAACTTCACACCCGACGCGCACCGCATCGCCCACGTGGCCGATGTGGACGGGGTCGCCTATGTCGACGACTCCAAGGCCACCAACACGCATGCGGCGGAAGCCTCGTTGGCGGCGTTCGAGTCGATTGTGTGGATCGCGGGTGGGCTTGCGAAGGGGGCGACCTTTGACGAGTTGGTCGCCAAGTCGGCAAAGCGACTTCGGGGGGTCGTGCTCCTCGGTGCGGACCGTGCGCTGATTCGGGACGCGCTGGCGCGACACGCGCCGGAAGTACCCGTCGTCGACCTTGAGCGGACCGACACTGGGGCGATGCGCGCGGCGGTTCGTGAGGCGCGGGGTCTGGCTGTTGCCGGGGACACGGTGCTGTTGGCGCCTGCCTGTGCGTCGATGGACATGTTCACCAACTACAACATGCGCGGCGACGCGTTCGCGGAGGCGGTTCGCGACATCGCGGGCGGCTGACGGCGGGTCTTGACCGGGTCGGGTGCCGCGGGACCCCATTTGGAGGGACGGGTGACTCGATGTGGCCGGTTGTCGTTCGGCTGCGGGCGCGTGGGGGCTGGTCGCGCAGTTCCCCGCGCCCCTAGGGGGTTGGTGGTGAGGCGTGTCCACTAGTCGGACCGGGCGGCCGCCCAGCCAGCGGGCTGTTCGGCGTCCCGCGACCCCCAAGCCCGCACGCGAGAATCCTCTCCTGCGGTTCTATCTGCGGGCGCACAAAGCCTGGGACCGGCCTCTGACCGCCTACTACCTGATCCTCGGTGGGAGTCTGCTCATCACCGTGCTCGGGCTCGTGATGGTGTACTCGGCGTCCCAGATCACCGCGTTGCAGATGTCGTTGCCGGGGTCGTTCTTCTTCCGGAAGCAGTTTCTCGCCGCCTGTATCGGGACCGTGCTGCTGCTGATCGCCTCCCGGATGCCGGTCAAGCTGCACCGGGCGCTGGCGTACCCGATCCTCGCGGGCGCGGTCTTCCTGATGGCGCTGGTGCAGGTGCCGGGGATAGGGATGTCGGTCAACGGCAACCAGAACTGGATCTCGCTCGGCGGCTCCTTCCAGATCCAGCCCAGCGAGTTCGGCAAGCTCGCGCTCGTGCTGTGGGCGGCCGACCTGCTCGCCCGCAAGCAGGACAAGAAGCTGCTGACCCAGTGGAAGCACATGCTGGTGCCGCTCGTCCCGGTCGCGTTCCTGCTGCTCGGACTGATCATGCTCGGCGGCGACATGGGCACCGCGATCATCCTCACCGCGATCCTGTTCGGCCTGCTGTGGCTCGCGGGGGCGCCGACCCGGCTGTTCGTCGGGGTGCTGTCGGTCGCCGCGTTCATCGGGTTCGTCCTGATCAAGACCAGCCCGAACCGGATGGCCCGGCTCGCCTGCATTGGCGCCACCGAGCCCAAGGCGGGCGCCGCCGACTGCTGGCAGGCCGTGCACGGCATCTATGCCCTGGCCTCCGGCGGAATCTTCGGCTCCGGGCTCGGCGCGAGTGTGGAAAAATGGGGCCAACTCCCGGAAGCCCACACGGACTTCATCTTCGCCGTCACCGGTGAGGAACTGGGCCTGGCGGGGACGCTGTCGGTGCTCGCCCTCTTCGCGGCTCTAGGCTATGCGGGTATCCGCGTGGCCGGACGCACGGAGGACCCCTTCGTGAGGTATGCCGCGGGAGGCGTGACCACCTGGATCACCGCGCAGGCGGTGATCAACATCGGTGCGGTGCTCGGCCTGCTGCCGATCGCCGGTGTCCCGCTCCCGCTGTTCTCCTACGGGGGATCCGCCCTGCTTCCGACCATGTTCGCCATCGGGTTGCTGATCGCCTTCGCGCGTGACGACCCCGCTGCGCGGGCGGCGCTTTCGATGCGGCAACCTCGCTTTGGTAGAAAGCGGGCGGGAGGCCCCGCGTCGGGACGGGGGCCTCGGAGATGGAACACGATGCGACGGCGTGCCCCGGTGGCACGTTCGTCCGGAGAGCGGTGAATTTCGGTGCATGTCGTACTCGCCGGTGGGGGGACCGCCGGCCACATCGAGCCCGCGCTCGCCCTCGCGGACGCCCTGCGCAGGCAGGACCCGACCGTGGGCATCACGGCCCTGGGCACGGAGCGGGGTCTGGAGACCCGGCTCGTCCCGCAGCGGGGCTACGAGCTGGCGCTGATCCCGGCGGTACCGCTGCCCCGTAAGCCCACCCCCGAGCTGATCACCGTCCCGGGCCGGCTGCGCGGCACCATCAAGGCCGCCGAGCAGATCCTGGAGCGCACCAAGGCCGACGTGGTCGTCGGCTTCGGCGGCTATGTGGCGCTGCCCGGCTATCTGGCGGCCAAGCGCCTCGGCGTGCCGATCGTGATCCACGAGGCGAACGCCCGTCCGGGCATCGCCAACAAGATCGGCTCGCGGTACGCCGCCCGGGTCGCCGTCTCCACGCCGGACAGCAAGCTGCGGGACGCCCGCTACATCGGCATCCCGCTGCGCCGCACCATCGCCACCCTAGACCGGGCCGCCGCACGCCCCGAGGCCCGCGCGATGTTCGGCCTGGACCCCAACCTGCCGACCCTGCTGGTCTCCGGCGGTTCGCAGGGCGCCCGCCGCCTCAACGAGGTGATCCAGCAGGTCGCGCCCTGGCTCCAGCAGGCCGGGATCCAGATCCTGCACGCGGTCGGTCCGAAGAACGAACTGCCGCACGTACAGCAGATGCCGGGGATGCCCCCCTACATCCCGGTAAGTTACCTGGACCGGATGGACCTCGCGTACGCCGCGGCCGACATGATGCTCTGCCGCGCGGGCGCGATGACCGTCGCCGAACTCTCCGCCGTCGGGCTCCCGGCCGCCTACGTCCCGCTGCCCATCGGCAACGGCGAACAGCGGCTGAACGCCCAGCCGGTGGTCAAGGCCGGCGGCGGACTGCTGGTCGACGACGCGGAACTGACGCCCGACTGGGTACGGGCCAACGTCCTGCCCGTGCTCGCCGACCCGCACCGGCTGTACGAGATGTCCCGCGCCGCCGGTGAGTTCGGCCGCCGGGACGCCGACGAGCTGCTCGTCGGCATGGTGTACGAGGCGATCGCCTCACACCGACGCCAGTAGCCAGGAGAGGGAGTAGGCGTGGCCGGATCGACCACCGCCGAGCGCGGTGAACGCCAGCAGGAGTCGTCCGGCCCGCCTCCTCCCCGGCGGTTGAGGGTGCGTCGGCTTCGTATGATCATCATCCTCGCCGTGGCGCTGGTGCTCCTCGGGGCGGGCTCCGTCTGGCTGTTGTACGGATCCCAGTGGCTCCGTGTCGAACGCGTGACCGTCTCCGGCACCCGGGTGCTGAGCCCCGCGCAGGTGCGCGAAGCCGCCGACGTCCCCGTCGGGGCACCGCTGATTTCGGTCGACACGGAGGCGATCGAAGCCCGACTGCGCCGGAAATTGCCCCGAATTGACGTGGTTGACGTTTCCCGTTCCTGGCCTCATGGAATCGGGCTGAAAGTGACCGAACGTACTCCGGTTCTCCTTGTCCAAAAGGGCAGAAACTTTGTCGAAGTGGACGACGAAGGCGTCCGTTTCGCCATGGTTTCCGAAGCCCCGAAAGGCGTACCCCTCCTCGAATTGGCGCTCTCCCGACCGGGTTCCCGGGCCGCGAGCCTGCGCCGCTTCGGAGAGGACGAGCTGGTGCGCGAGGCGGTCCGGGTCGCGGGTGGGATTCCGGCCGCCGTCGCGCGCGTGACACGTTCCGTCAAGGTGCTTTCGTACGACGACATCTCGCTGGAGTTGACGGGTGGCCGGACCGTCGCCTGGGGGAGCGGCGAGAAGGGCGCGGAGAAGGCCCGTACCCTCACCGCTCTCATGAAAGCCGCCCCGGATGCGCGGCACTTCGACGTCAGCGTTCCCACCGCGCCTGCGTCATCAGGGAGTTGACGCACATCCGCGCAGGCCAGCACCCTGGTTGGGCATCGCTATGGCTGATCACATAGGGTGAAAAGAAAAACGGGAGGTTCGGCGTGTTCGTTGAACGTGCGCCACTTGTCGACTTAGTGTCCTGTTCAGAAGACTCCAGGGAACAGACACACTGGTAACCCTAAACTTCAGCGTTAGGGTTCGGGTCGGCGCTACGGACCGTCCCCATCGGCATCCGTCGTCGGAGCGCGAAGCAGCAGTGCTTTGCCGGTTCGGCGACACGTAACTCGAGGCGAGAGGCCTTCGACGTGGCAGCACCGCAGAACTACCTCGCAGTCATCAAAGTCATCGGTGTCGGCGGCGGTGGTGTCAATGCCATCAACCGGATGATCGAGGTCGGTCTCAAGGGCGTCGAGTTCATCGCCATCAACACCGACGCGCAGGCGCTGTTGATGAGCGACGCCGACGTCAAGCTCGACGTCGGCCGGGAACTCACCCGCGGACTCGGCGCCGGCGCCAACCCGGCCGTCGGCCGCAAGGCCGCCGAGGACCACCGCGAGGAGATCGAGGAGGTCCTCAAGGGGGCCGACATGGTCTTCGTGACGGCCGGCGAGGGCGGCGGCACCGGCACCGGCGGCGCGCCCGTCGTGGCCAACATCGCCCGCTCGCTCGGCGCCCTCACCATCGGCGTGGTCACCCGCCCCTTCACCTTCGAGGGCCGGCGCCGCGCCAACCAGGCCGAGGACGGCATCGCGGAACTCCGCGAAGAGGTCGACACCCTCATCGTCATCCCCAACGACCGGCTGCTGTCCATCTCGGACCGCCAGGTCTCGGTCCTCGACGCCTTCAAGTCGGCCGACCAGGTCCTGCTCTCCGGTGTCCAGGGCATCACCGACCTCATCACCACGCCCGGCCTGATCAACCTCGACTTCGCCGACGTCAAGTCGGTCATGTCCGAGGCCGGTTCGGCCCTCATGGGCATCGGCTCGGCCCGCGGCGACGACCGCGCGGTGGCCGCCGCCGAGATGGCGATCTCCTCCCCGCTCCTGGAGGCGTCCATCGACGGCGCCCGCGGTGTGCTGCTCTCCATCTCCGGCGGCTCCGACCTCGGCCTGTTCGAGATCAACGAAGCCGCCCAGCTGGTCAGTGAGGCCGCCCACCCCGAGGCCAACATCATCTTCGGCGCGGTCATCGACGACGCCCTCGGCGACGAGGTCCGCGTCACCGTGATCGCCGCCGGCTTCGACGGCGGCCAGCCGCCGGCCCGCCGGGACACCGTCCTCGGCTCGTCCTCGGCGTCGGGCCGCCGTGAAGAGCCCACTCCGGTACGGCAGACCGAGTCCCGCCCGTCCTTCGGCTCGCTCGGCAGCGTCACGCCGAAGGAGGACCCGGAGCCCGCGCCCGAGCCGGCCGCCGACCTCCCGGTCGCCCCGCCGGTGCCGCCGTCGCGGACCTACTCCGACAGCGCGGCCGAGGAGCTGGACGTCCCGGACTTCCTGAAGTGATAGGACGGCGCGAGAGCGTGAGCGGCGCGCACTTCGCCTTCACCGACCGGTGGGGCGGGGTGAGCGCCGCTCCGTATGAGGAGCTCAACCTCGGCGGAGCGGTCGGCGACGACCCCGACGCCGTACGCACCAACCGCGAACTGGCCGCCAAGTCGCTGGGCCTGGACCCGGCGCGGGTGGTCTGGATGAACCAGGTGCACGGCGCCGACGTCACCGTGGTCTCCGCACCCTGGGGGCAGCGGCCGGTGCCGGAGGTCGACGCGGTCGTCACCGCCGAGCGCGGACTCGCCCTCGCCGTCCTCACCGCCGACTGCGTGCCCGTCCTGTTCGCCGACCCGTTCGCCGGAGTCGTCGCCGCGGCGCACGCCGGCCGGCCGGGTATGGTCGCCGGGGTCGTCCCGGCCGCGCTACGCGCGATGACCGACCTGGGCGCCGACCCCGCCCGGACCGTCGTGCGCACCGGACCCGCGGTCTGCGGCCGGTGCTACGAGGTGCCGGAGGCGATGCGTGCCGAGGTCGCGGCCGTCGAACCGGCGGCGTACGCCGAGACGAGTTGGGGCACACCCGCGGTCGACGTGGCCGCCGGAGTGCTCGCGCAGCTCGACCGGCTCGGGGTGCGCGACCGGGAGCAGTCGCCGGTGTGCACGCTGGAGTCGGATGATCACTTCTCGTATCGCCGCGATCGCACCACGGGGCGACTCGCGGGATATGTCTGGCTGGACTGATGGGGCATGACGGACCGTAAGGACGAACTCGCCGCGAACCTGGCGAAGGTGGAGGAGCGCATCGCCGCCGCGTGCGCGGCCGCCGGGCGGGGGCGGCAGGAGGTGACCCTGATCGTGGTCACCAAGACCTACCCCGCGAGCGATGTGCGGATCCTGGCGGAGCTCGGTGTGCGCCATGTCGCCGAGAACAAGGACCAGGACGCGGCGCCCAAGGCCGCCGAATGTGCGGATCTGCCGCTGACTTGGCACTTCGTTGGTCAGTTGCAGACCAACAAGGTGCGATCCGTGGTCGGTTACGCGGATCTCGTGCAGTCTGTCGATCGTTCCAAGCTGGTGACGGCCCTGTCGAAGGAGGCCGTGAAGGCCGGGCGCGACGTGGGATGCCTCATCCAGGTCGCGCTGGACGCCGGTGCGAGCGAGCGAGGGGAGCGGGGTGGCGTGGCGCCAAGCGGAATCGAGGAGTTGGCCGAACTGGTGGCCCGGGCTCCGGGGGTGCGGCTCGACGGACTGATGACCGTCGCCCCGCTCACCGGTGAGTACGCGGGACGCGAACAAGCGGCGTTCGAGCGGTTGATGGATTTGTCGACCCACCTGCGCCGAATCCATCCGGCTGCGAACATGGTCTCGGCAGGGATGAGTGCGGACCTCGAACAGGCCGTGGCGGCCGGGGCGACACATGTGCGCGTCGGTACCGCGGTACTCGGAGTCCGCCCCAGGCTCGGGTAACGTCGCCAGGAAGTCGGACCACAGCAGAAAATATGGTCATTACCGCCGGAAGGCGGTCATAACGACCTCGTGGATCGCGGGCACTTGGCACCTCGTCAGTCGATCCACCACAGAGCGGAGGACTCAGAGCATGGCCGGCGCGATGCGCAAGATGGCGGTCTACCTCGGCCTCGTGGAGGACGATGGGTACGACGGCCGCGGTTTCGACCCCGATGACGACTTCGAACCGGAACTCGACCCGGAGCCCGAGCGGGACCGCCGACGGCACGAGCCGTCGCACCAGTCGCACCAGGTGATTCATTCCGAAAGGGACGAATCGGTACGAGTGGTCCAGCCCTCGGTGCCGCGCGACCCGGTGCCCCGATCCGCTTCGCTCGCCGCGGAATCCGGACGTCCGGCGCGCATCGCGCCCGTGGCGTCCATCACACAAGAACGCGCAAGCCTGGAGAAGAACGCGCCGGTGATCATGCCCAAGGTCGTGTCGGAACGAGAGCCTTACCGGATCACCACGCTCCACCCCCGGACCTACAACGAGGCCCGTACCATCGGGGAACACTTCCGTGAGGGCACCCCGGTGATCATGAATCTGACTGAGATGGATGACACAGACGCCAAGCGACTTGTCGACTTTGCGGCCGGTTTGGTGTTTGGTCTTCACGGCAGCATCGAGCGGGTGACGCAGAAGGTGTTCCTGTTGTCGCCTGCTAACGTCGATGTCACGGCGGAGGACAAGGCCCGCATCGCAGAGGGCGGGTTCTTCAACCAGAGCTGAGACAGACAGCCGCTGGACAGCACGGAACAGGGGAGAGGGAAAGAAAGACCATGAGCGTGTTCGCGCAGGTGATCTACATCGCGCTGATGGTGTTCCTCATCGTGCTCATCTTCCGGTTGGTCATGGACTACGTCTTCCAGTTCGCCCGCTCGTGGCAACCCGGCAAGGCGATGGTGGTCGTTCTGGAGGCCACCTACACTGTCACCGATCCACCGTTGAAGCTTCTGCGGCGGGTCATCCCGCCGTTGCGTCTCGGGGGCGTGGCGCTCGACCTGTCCTTCTTCGTCCTGATGATCATCGTCTACATCTTGATCTCTATCGTGGGGAATCTCGCGAGGTGACAGTGGACGATACGGTCTTGCCGACTGCCGATGACTACGTTGAGGTGAAGAGATGCCGTTGACCCCCGAGGACGTGCGGAACAAGCAGTTCACGACCGTCCGCCTCCGAGAAGGCTATGACGAGGACGAGGTCGATGCCTTCCTCGACGAGGTCGAAGCCGAACTGACGCGCCTGCTCCGCGAGAACGAGGACCTGCGCGCCAAGCTGGCCGCGGCCACGCGCGCTGCTGCCCAGAACCAGCAGAACATGCGCAAGCCTCCGGAACAGGACCAGCAGCAGGGCGGTATGCCCGGCCAGGGAATGCCCGGCCAGGGAATGCAGCAACAGGGCATGCCCCAGCAGGGGATGCCCGGCCAGGGGATGCCGCAGCAGGGCATGCGCGGTCCCGGTCCCGGCGCCCCCGTGCCGGCCGGCATATCCGGTCCGCCGCAGCAGATGGGTGGCCCCATGGGCGGCCCGCCCCAGCTGCCGAGCGGTGCGCCGCAGCTGCCCGCCGGCCCCAGTGGCCAGGGTGGTCCGCAGGGTCCCGGTCCGATGGGCCAGGGTCCGATGGGTCAAGGCCCCATGGGCCAGGGCCCGATGGGTCAGGGTCCGATGGGCCAGGGCACGATGGGCGGCCAGCAGATGCAGCAGATGGGCGGCCCGCTCGGCGGTCCCCCCATGGGCGGTCCGATGGGCGGCCCCGGTCAGGGTCCCGGTGGCGACAGCGCCGCCCGCGTCCTGTCGCTGGCGCAGCAGACCGCCGACCAGGCGATCGCCGAGGCCCGTTCCGAGGCCAACAAGATCGTCGGCGAGGCGCGTTCGCGTGCCGAGGGTCTCGAGCGTGACGCCCGTGCCAAGGCCGACGCCCTGGAGCGGGACGCGCAGGAGAAGCACCGCGTCGCGATGGGCTCCCTGGAGTCCGCCCGCGCCACGCTGGAGCGCAAGGTCGAGGACCTGCGCGGCTTCGAGCGCGAGTACCGCACGCGTCTGAAGTCGTACCTGGAGTCGCAGCTGCGTCAGTTGGAGACCCAGGCCGACGACTCGCTGGCCCCGCCGCGTACCCCGGCGACCGCGTCGCTGCCGCCGTCCCCGGCGCCTTCCATGGCTCCGGCCGGTGCGAGCGCGCCGTCCTACGGTGGCAACCCGGGTATGGGCGCCCCGTCTCCGGCGGCTCCCTCCTACGGCGGCCAGCAGCAGATGTCGCCCGCGATGACCCAGCCGATGGCGCCGGTGCGTCCGCAGGGCCCCGGCCCGATGGGCCAGGCTCCCTCGCCGATGCGTGGGTTCCTGATCGATGAGGACGACAACTGACGGCCTCTAGTACGCCTTAGGCTCTCCTCGCACGAGGAGCCCGCATGCCGATGAACCGGCCGACCGCCGCCGCGC